>JBAXJB010000015.1:0-34032 GCA_037138055.1 Alphaproteobacteria bacterium
AAGCTGTTTCAACTGCATGTTATATAATTAAATTATATGTAGTCAGCTATAGTTTCACTTGACCAGGCAAATTTATCACCTATGGCTTTTGAGTTTTATCAAGAGTGTAAAAAGGTGAACGCTGAAAAAATTGCGATGCATGGTTACAGGATAAAATTCAAAAATTATATCGATGGGCTTGAGGATATAGTCAAGAGTTATCCTCAATAAAAAACCCGCAATAAAGCGAGTTTTTTATTTTGTATTACTACTAGGGTATTAGCGAGCAAGAATTGCCAGTAGCAGCAATGCCACAATGTTAATAATTTTAATCATTGGGTTGATTGCGGGACCAGCGGTATCTTTATAAGGGTCACCTACTGTATCACCAGTAATGGCAGCTTTATGTGCCTCAGACCCTTTACCGCCAAAGTGACCATCTTCAATGTACTTCTTTGCATTATCCCAAGCTCCACCGCCTGATGTCATGGAAATTGCCACGAACAATCCGGTAACGATAGTGCCCATTAGCATAGCGCCTAGGGCTGCAAATGCTTCGGCTTGACCTACAACAAAGTTTACAATGACGTAAATTGCAACTGGAGCTATTAGAGGTAGCATTGAAGGAACGATCATTTCCGTAATTGCTGACTTAGTAAGCATATCAACAGCTGCACTGTAATCTGGGCGAGCTGTGCCTTCCATGATTCCTGGAATTTCTTTAAATTGACGTCGTACTTCAACAACAACGGCGCTTCCTGCACGTCCAACAGCTTTCATACCCATAGAAGCAAACAAGAATGGCAACATGCCACCAATCAGCAAGCCAATAAGTACGTATGGATCTTCTAAGCTAAATTCCACCGAAAGAGATGGGAAATAGTGTTTCAGATCTTGAGTGTACGCAGAAAACAGCACAAGAGCAGCTAAACCAGCAGAGCCAATGGCATATCCTTTAGTTACAGCTTTTGTTGTATTTCCAACTGCATCTAATGCATCGGTTACTGTACGAACAGATTTTGGCAATTCAGCCATTTCTGCAATACCACCAGCATTGTCTGTAACAGGTCCATAAGCATCAAGTGCTACAACCATGCCAGCCAACGCTAACATTGTTGTTGCTGCAACAGTAATACCCAATATGCCTGCTTGAAGGTGAGCAACCAAAATTCCTATGCAAATAATTACAACAGGAAGTGCAGTTGATTCCAATGAAACAGCCAAACCTTGGATAATGTTTGTTGCATGACCAGTCGTGGAAGACTGAGCAATGCTTCGCACAGGGCAGTAGTTCGTAGAGGTGTAGTACTCAGTTACCCATACTAATAATCCTGTAACGACTAAGCCAGTTAGTCCGCATATATGCAAAGACGTTATGCTAAAGCTTTGATTGTTAATAACCATAGCTTCTGTCACGCTGCCAAACATATGATTGGTTACCCAAAAGATTAATCCTGCTGAAAGAACTGATGCAGCAAGCAAACCTTTGTACAGGGCTTTCATGATGTTCTTGTCTTTACCAAGACGCACAAAAAACGTTCCAGCAATTGTACCAACAATACATACAGCACCTAATGCTAATGGATAAGTCATCAATTTTTGTTGTAGATCACCTGTAAAATAGATGGCTGCCAAAAGCATAGAAGCAACGATAGTTACTACATATGTCTCAAAGAGATCAGCTGCCATTCCTGCGCAGTCACCAACGTTATCTCCAACGTTATCTGCAATAACTGCAGGGTTACGTGGATCATCTTCTGGAATTCCTGCTTCAAGTTTTCCAACAAGGTCAGCCCCTACGTCAGCCCCTTTAGTGAAAATACCGCCACCAAGACGAGCAAAAATAGAGATAAGAGAAGCACCAAATCCTAAAGCAATTAAGGCTTCTAGCAGCTGACGCTGTTCAACCTCTGCATGGATTAAATAGAAATAATATAGAGCAACTCCTAGCAATCCAAGACCAACGACCAAGAGACCGGTAACGGCACCGGCTTTGAATGCGATAGAAAGTGCTGGAGCTAGGCCTTTGCGAGCTGCTTCTGCTGTACGCACGTTAGCGCGCACTGACACATTCATGCCTACATAGCCTGCGCATCCAGATAGCAAAGCGCCTATTACAAAGCCGATTGCTACTAATTTTGACATAAAGAAACCAAGTGCGACGGCTATCACAACACCAACAACACCAATAGTGCTGTATTGACGGTTAAGATAGGCTTTTGCGCCTTCTTGAATTGCACGAGCTATTTCTTGCATACGATCAGTTCCTGCACTACATGCAAAAACGCTGCTAGCTGCAAATATGGCATATACAATTGCCAAAGCTCCACAGCTAATAATTATTAATGATAAAGAGTCCATATCCCATTAAGTTAAAAAGTTTCATACATTCCTTATACTAAAAATTTGGGAAAGCGTCCAATTCGACTTTTGTTATCTCAAATAAAAATAGCTATTTCATGAAAAAGACTTAGCTGTTAGCTTTAGTACATTAATTTTTCTTAAAATTTCTGAGGATGATTCTTGTATTTATTGTTTTGAGCTTAGTTGCTGTGGCATTCTTGGCCCATTATAATTTTTGGCGTCCAGTAAAAAAATGTTCGATACCGCGAATTTTGATGTATCACAACACATCAAATCAGGTCTCTAGTGGCATGAACATAACCCCTGAATTACTAGAAAAACAAATTCAATATTTGATTAAGAAACAATACACGTTTTTAAAAATATCTGATTTGCCAAGTTTTACTCAGATTACAAAGCATGTTGTTTTAACTTTTGATGACGGATTTGTAGGGAATCACACTTATTTATTTGAGATTTTGAAAAAATATAAAGTGCCTGCAACTATCTACCTGACACCTAATATTCAAGGTATTGAGGCATTAAGCTCTTCTCAAATTAAAGAAATGCAAACCAGTGGTTTTGTTGAATTTGGCGCACATACCATGACCCATGTAAATTTAACGAAAGCTGATAATGACAGAGCTCAAAAAGAAATTATTCAATCCAAAGAAGCTGTTGAAAAACTAACGGGCATTTCGTGCTATTCTTTTGCTTATCCTTACGGACGTTATAATGAACAGCATGTGCAAATGGTGAAAAATGCTGGTTTTACGACTGCAGTAACTACCAAAAAAGCTATTGCTGCTTTTGATCATTCAAACCCATACACACTTCCAAGGCTTAGCATAAGTGGTTGCATAAACATGGTTCAGTTTTATTTAATTCTCAGCCGAGGGCGTTACAAATTATGACTTTTATTAATGCAAGTGTTTATGTTATTTGTTGCAATGAGGAGTGCCATATTGGACGTTTACTTGATAACGTAAAAGAATTCAAAGAGGTTATTTTGGTTGATAGTGGCAGCACTGACCAAACTCTTGGTATTGCGGAAAAATTTTCAAACGTCACAATTTGTCATCAGCCTTGGTTGGGGTATGCCAAACAAAAAGCATTTGCTTTGAGCCAATGTACGAATAATTGGGTGCTCAATCTGGATGCCGATGAAATATTATCTGATGAATTAAAAAATGATATTAAAAATGCAATCATTTTGAGCAACTGTGATGCTATATCCTGTCCATTAGCCGAAGTGTTTCTAGGAAAAACAGCTCATTCATTTTCTAAGCATGCTGATAAAATTCGTTTTTTTAAAAAGACTCATGGTGAATATAATTTGGATGTATTAGTTCATGAATCGATTTCTATAAAAGGAAAAATCAATTCAGTGAGGGGAGTGATCTACCACCACGGCCTTTCATCAATTGAAACGATGATTCAAAAGAATAACCAGTACTCAACTCTTGCTGCTTGTACTAAATTTGCACAGAAGAAAAAATCCAATATTTTGAAAATGATTTTTAGTTTTTTCTGGGCGTTTTTCCGAGCTTATTTTTTAAAACGTTTATTTTTAAACGGCACTCAAGGGTTTATACATAGTATGTCGATTGGTTTTTATGCATTCCTTAAAGAAGCCAAATTGTATGAGTTGGAAGTAATGGGAAAATCAAGAAAATAAGCTATGAAATTTTTTTCAAAAGCTTATCTACAACTTGATCTGGCAACCAATTTAGCAATCTTGTTACAACACTATAAAATAAAGAAGGCTCCATAGCATGTTGACCCTCTAGGGTATGTTCTACCATGTATTTTGCCAATTTTTCCGCAGACCAGGTAAAAGGAACATCCCCTTTAAGCCCTTTTGTAGCAATAGGTCCTGGATAAATAATTAAGAAACGTAGGCATGCATCAAAGTAGCTTCTTTGTAAGCTTTCAAAAGTTTTAGTGATAGCTGCTTTTGATGCAGAATATGCGGCACCTCCTGGAGGCGCAAAAAATACATTAACAGAGCTAGTTAATGCAAAAGTAGTTGGTTTTTCTTTTAAATTTAAATATTCTGCCCATTCCTCAATCCACTTGAGAACACCGAAATAATTGGTGGCCATAATTTTATGATGATGAGCTGTTTCAATTTTTCTTGGATTTTCAGCAGCTTCTTCACCTGCAAGACCAGCATTTAAGAAAAATAATTCTGGATAACAGAATTTTGCTTTAAGTGCTTCCGAGATATTTTTAACTGCTTTTTCATCTGATACATCGCAGACAATAGGTAAAAAAGAGTCAGGAAATTCGTTGGCTAATGTCGTGAGTTTATCTAGTGAGCGTGCTACTCCAATTACTAACCAATCTTTTTTAATCATTTCCCGAGATAATGCTTCGCCAATGCCAGATGAGGCACCTGTTATCAAGCATATTCGTTTATTGTGACCTTTATTATTGCTCACAAAATCTGTTCCTACCGCTTGTCCCATCGATGGTACATTCGATTTTATTGAGCTCTCTTGTGTTATTGATAACGACGCAGAAAGCGTACCAGGCATAAGTGTAAAAATTAGTAAAATTAATTTTGTAGCGACAGAGAAAAGGTAACGGAAATAAATCATACTTCTTTCCTTAAATATAACTTAGCCAGGGGTCCATCATTTTTGTAGCCCAATGCTTTATAGAATTCATGTGATCCGTCTTTTGCACGACGAAGTCCTGATGTCAGGTCAATAATGCACGGGCTTAATGTTTTTGCAATGTCTTCTACAAAATTCAACAATGCTTTGCCAATACCTTGGCCACGATATTGCTTGTTTACGACAAGACCTTCAATATGTATTCTTGTTTTTGGTGATACTAGAAGCGTTGTTTTTGACCAGGCTGCTAAACCAATTATTTCATTAGCTTTTTCAGCAACTGCAACACCATAGCCTTCTTTACCCATAAATATTTCAAGACGTTTTTCAAAGTCTTGTGCGTTTTGTGGGTAACCTAATTGTTCCATTAACGGTAAAAGATCGCGTGCATCGCTCATTGTAGCGATGCGAATGGCTGTTTCTTCACTCATACTTTTCTTCTCAATAATCATTTAAAAAATCACCATTCACAAAAGACAGCTCAATCTTGCTCAAATCCCGGTCATTGCTTATCTTCACGAATTTAGCGTTTGGATATTTTTCACGTAAATATGTAATCGGTTTTTCAACGCGTTGATCAAAAGTCCACATGTATTTCAGTAATCTCCAGCTTGCCTTTTCAGGGCAGTCTTCAGCTCTATCATCAATTTCTATGCTCTTATCAAAAATTCTTTTAAATACGCGAATATAGCAAAGCCATCGCGGGAAATTTAAATATAAAACCAGGTCGGCTCTACGGTAGCGCATCTCTAGTGATTTGATGCTATTGCCATCAATGATCCAAGAATTTGTATCAACAATTGATTGTTGGATATCTAAAAATTCTTGGGTGTTCCGTTCAATCCAATTTCTGGTGAAGAAATGCTTATCCAAGTGATGTAAGGGCAGGCCGGTTATTTTGTGTAAGTCGTGTGCAAATGTAGATTTTCCACTACCAGGACGCCCAAAAATCATAATTCTTGATGGAGCCATGTTTCACTAAAATTGCCAATAGAGGAATGGGCTCATTGGCTGTATCCTTGCTATTGCAAAGGATAGCATGCATGCCAATATGATTGCCCAGATAAAGTTTGGTTTCCAAAAAAACCACTTGGAGTTATTTTTTTCGTATTTCTGCCCAAATATTTCTTGAGTGTTAGGCCCAAAAATAGAAAATGCAAAAGCAGCAGTAATAGTTACCCAATTTTTATCAAATGCAAAAGAATTAAGGCTACCAAAAAACATTTTTGAAAGCAGTTGTGAAGCAATGCTTAAAGAAGATGATTTGAAAAATACCCAGCCTATAACTACAATTAAGAAAGTTGATGCCCAGCCTATTGAATTCCACAAAAAGTTATCATTTTTGAAAGTAGTCGGTGCCCAGATTCTCCATGCATGGTTTAAAATCAAGAAAAATCCATGCCATAGTCCCCAGACTAAAAATGTATACCCAGACCCATGCCATATTCCACAAACGAGCATAACAATCAAAACATTCCTTAATTTTTTAAAATCCCCATGTTTGCTACCTCCTAACGGAATGTATATGTAGTCTTTTAGAAAGCTAGACAATGTCATGTGCCATTTTCTCCAAAAATCTATGATAGAAGTTGATTTATAGGGGCTATTAAAGTTAGCAGGCATATTGATATGAAATAATTTTGATATGCCAATTGCCATATCACTGTATCCAGAAAAATCGAAATATAGTTGAAACGTATACGCTAAAATTCCTTTCCATGCATCAACCAAACTGAGATTGCTTACAGATAAAAAAGTAGGATCGGCAATCATTGCTAAGCGATCTGCTATAACTACCTTTTTAAAAATCCCAAAAACTAAAAAGCCTAAGCCAATCACGTAAAATTGATTATTTTTTGTTGCCTCTTTATTCCACTTAAACTGAGAAATCATATCTTTATGGTGAATTAGCGGGCCGGCAATTAAATGTGGAAAATAATTCACAAACAAAGAGTAGCTAGTAAAATTGGCAGACGTTGTCTTCTTTTTGTAAATATCAGCAAGGTAGGTGATTTGTGTGAAAGTGAAAAAAGAAATTCCCAGTGGCAAATTAATTTCCGAGGATGTTGCTGTGATTACACCAAAAATGGATAGCAAGAAGTAAAAGTATTTATAATAAATAAGTGCTAGTATGTTTACACAAATAGCAAACGTAAATAAGAGCTTATTTTGTTTCTTTGCAATTTGGCCGCCGATGAAATAATTGAAAATTACAGAAGGTAGCAGTACATAAAAATTTTTCAAATCCCAAAAACCGTAAAAAACTAATGATGCTATTAACAAGTAGGCTGCAATATATTTTGAGTGTTGTTTTAGTAGTGCTGCAAAGCCAAGCCAGACAATAGGCAAAAAACATAATAAAAAATTGTAGGAATTAAATAACATAAAAATTATCTCGCTTTAAGAATTAAAGAAATTTTTTAAAAAGATCGCAACTATTTTTGAATTAGTAATGGCGCCTTTATAGGTTAAATGAGTGTAATCAGAAAAATTTTCATTCTTTAATTTATAAGGTGCGTTTGCAGTTATGCCTTTATAAACCTCACAAAAATAATCAAATGATTCTTCTGTTTCTGCCATGGGCGCAAGATATACAACAACTTTTGTTTCCTGATTATTAAAATGTGAGACTAGTTTTTTAATCTTTTTCCTTGGGTCATATGCTGTGTTAAAATAGTCGCCGTAGGTATATCTACTCTTAAATTTAATATCGGAACTTAATCCGTTACTTGCAATATTCTTATTTTGAAAACCTTTGAATTCTTGATGTTCTTGATAGAGTTTTTTTAAATTTTCTTGTGAGACTGGAGGGGTGATTTTATCTATAAGGTACGTTGTAAATGCCGACATAATTTGTAAAAAATTATACTCTCCCGCATTATTTGTAAATAATGCCGCATCAGGATGCTTAAGATAAGCAAAAATTTGTTCAAAAGTTTTTAATGTGTACATGTTAGGAATTGATGGTGAGATATAATACACAATTAGCTTAGGTGGTGAATTGAATTTTAAGTATTTTCTAAGTATGGCTTCGTAACCAATGATTCCAGATCCACCATATGTTGCAAGGTTAAGAACTTTTAATCCTGTTTCTTCCTCAATTATTTTCGGAGAAACACCCATTAAACAAGATGAATCACCAACAAAAATAACGTCATTATTTTGATTAACATGTGATGTTTTATAATCAAGCATAACACTGTATTCGTTGAGTAACGAATTATCATAATGTATGAAAAGACCGCCAACTATGATAGGAAGCAAGATAGCAAAAGTAGTAGATAACCAAAAGAATTTTAAATATGACTGCAAAGAAGAAAAATCTTTGGTAAAGCGAATAAAAATGTTCAAAATAATTTTTGGTAATTTCATAAGGTCATATCTTCTATTTTTTGTTTATTTTCTTTGTGTGTGAGCTGCTAAATTCCTATGCCAAAAGCTCTCAGCGCCCACGACCGTTCTTGCCAATCTTCTTCAACTTTTACAAACAGCTTTAAATGCACGCGGCGTTCAAGTTGAGTTTCAAGCTCAGTTCTAGCTGCTTGTCCAATATTTTTCAAAGTCTGACCACCTTTACCCAGCACAATTCCTTTGTGATTATCCCTGGAAACAACAATAGCTTGGCTAATTTTTACCGAACCATTATCAAATTCTTCCCAGCTTTCGGATTCCACAAATATGTTATAAGGAACTTCTTGGTGTAACTGCAGAAAAACTTGCTCACGCGTTACTTCAGCTGCCCAGGAGCGCACAGGAATATTTGTTATTTGATCTTCAGGATATAGCCATGGACCATCTGGCATAATGCCGCACAAATGCTTAGCTAAGTCATCCACTCCATCGCTGTGGAGGGCGCTGATCATAAATATGCATTTGACGTTTTCAAAAGAATTAACCGAGTTTGCCATTTTTAAAAGCTTATCTTTATCGATTAAATCAATTTTATTAAGGCAAACGATCAGGCCTTTTTTGTGCTGTTGGCACAGTTGTTGAGCTAATGGCATATTGGGCTTTGTAACATCAATAACCAAAATATTTGCATCAGAATCAGCACTGGCGTCAAAAGCTTCTTTGACCATAGCTATATCAAGCTTTTTTTTAGCTTCAAAAATACCAGGTGTATCTACTAATATGAGCTGGCATTTGTCTTTAAGAGCAATACCCATAATTCTACTTCGTGTCGTTTGGACTTTTGGTGAAACAATTGAGACTTTTTGCCCAACCAATTGATTTACAAGAGTAGATTTGCCCGCATTAGGAGCGCCTAGAATAGCAATAAAGCCGCATTTTTCCATGGATGATGTTTTTCATTATTATTTGTTACACGTCACCATAGCTGATGTTGTGTTAATATGCCAAAAGGATTGTGATCAAAGAATACAATTATTGTTTAAGAATTTTTTCTAGAGATGCTTAAACAGACATTGCCACTGAAAGACATAACATTTTTGCCTGTCTGAATTTCATAAGATTTTGCTGTGATTTTGTTTTCTTGGTGACAGGCTTCTACACCCTTATTGCCACTGATATCGTGCGTTTTCGTATTGAGTACAGCATGTTCGGTTGTAGCGGTGAGTCCTGAATGGTGATCAAAGCTAACTTTTTTCAAAAAGTGCACTTCGCGATTCGATTCATAATATGCAGCTTGAGTTGCTTTTAATGATGCCGGCTCATCTGGTTTTTCAAAAGTGCCAACAGGATTACTCAATGAAATTCTGTCGTCATATTGCGTGGCTTCATTAGCATTAACAAGAAGGCGAGCTTGTGTTTGAGGATTGTGCGACACCATTTTAAGCATTTTTGCTTGGGTTTTATCTGTAGTAGCAACAGAAAATTCTTTTTTAGAGACAGTTTCTTGTGTGGCATTCTCTGATGTGCCATCAGTCAGAAAGGCTAAAACCGTAGATACTATAGCTGTCGGAAAAAAATACCGAAATATACGATTAGTCTTGCGGCGCATATATCCTCAAACAAACTTACTCAAACAATGATAACGTAATAAAATTAATAAAGCCCTAAAAAGGTGGTGCCCCCGGGGAGACTCGAACTCCCACGTCCTAGGACAACAGATTTTGAGTCTGCCGCGTCTACCAGTTCCACCACAGGGGCGCTAGGTGATAATACTCGTTTTTTGAAAATCGTCAAAGAAAATTTGAATGTGGATTGAATGATTTTTAAAATTAGGCTGAGGTATTATAAAAATGGAAAAGATATGCGAAGCGAAAAGAGACAAAAAATAACAACACGCTTTACAATTGTTGATGCTTTAAGCTAAAACCTTAGAATGCGTGTACTTCATTATTATCCATTATGTCCATATTCTCGTAAGGTGCGTTTGTGTCTTGCCGAGAAGAAATTGGATTTTTCTCAAGAAATTGAAAATTTTTGGGAAAAAAAACCAGAGCTGACAAATCTGAACCCTTTGGGACATGTTCCTGTATTAGTTGATTTAAATGGCTCAATTTTAACCGATAGCACGGCGATTGTTGAATATTTAGAAGAAGCATACCCAGACCGCAAACTATATCCGGAAGAACTTTTGGCAAGAGCGGAAGCCCGCAGATTGATGGCTTGGTTTGATACACGATTTGCTCAAGAGGTAAGCCTCGTCATTTTGTGGGAAAAAGTTATTAAGCGTATGGCTGCAAAAAGCATGGGGCAGTCTAGCGTTGGGCCAGATTCAAATCTTATTCGTCAGACTAAAACTGTTATGACAAACCATCTGGAGTATTTAGCTTGGCTTGTGGATAGGCGAAATTGGCTTGCTGGCGATCATTTTACTATGGCGGATGTTACTGCAGCTGCACATATTTCGGTGGTTGATTACTTTGGCGATATTAACTGGGAAAAATTTGAATCGGTTAAAAATTGGTTTATGCGTATTAAGTCACGACCAAGTTACCGAGGTTTCTTTACTGATAGAGTTCCGGCCATTGCGCCGGCTTCGCACTATGCTGAATTGGATTTTTAGCGTCACTTCTTTTCATAAAATGAAACACACCAAGGTCTTGTGCCAAAGTAGGTTTTCAAAAAGCAAAACCGCAAGGGGTTTTTATACACGGCCACTCCCCCCTCGTATTGAATAATATTTCTATCAATTACTTTTGCAAAATGAAATCCATGCTTTTTTAAAGTGCGTTCATATCCAAAGGTAATAACAGCATCAATCTGAGCGCCTTCATCAATAATTTCGTGTAAATATTCTATGCCGTCTTTAGGTGAGGTAATTAACACTAAGTTCGGTGTTTGAAAATGATGATATTCTTGTTCCCAAGCTTGCCGCTGACTAATTCCCCACTCTTGTGCCCAAACATCAACTGTGAAAGCATTTCTTTTAGTATCAGAAATGTACACGACGTCACCTTGTTGGTAGGCCATCACATCATTTTGCTGACTGACATAAGCAATCGGAAGCTCAAAGGTTCGCCATAATATAATTCCTAGAAATATGGGAATAACACCAAACCAACGCCATGATTTTTTCCATAAACACAGCCACAACATGCCAAAGCTAAATGTGATCAAGGCATAAGCTGGAACAGCTTTAACTTGTATGGCAGCACCAGGGAGCAGGGCAGTTTCATTAGCAATCAAGCACAAAAACGTTAAACTTTTTTCCCATAACCAAAAAAGAATATCGCTGCCCCCAAAAGATAGTGAAAATACGCTAAAAAGCCCTAAGGGCATAACAAAAAATCCTACCAAGGGAATGGCAAGCAAATTTCCCAAAATTGCTTGGGCGGTAAACCGTTGAAAAAATGCCATGCTAAATGGTGTTGTGGCGAGAGAAGCAATAAGTGTAGTCATGAAAATTCCAAAAATTCCCCACAAAATTTTCTTTAGCCCCAAAAAATTGCTTGAGCTTTGAAAGACTTTTTCTTGCAAAGTTGACCAAGCTGATTCGTAAAATGCTAACAGCCCAAGCACCGCTGCAAATGACAGTTGAAAACTTGCAGACAATAAGCTTTCTGGAGAAAACAGCAGTACGACAACGGCGGCTAATGCAAGACTGCGCATGGAAAAAGCTGTGCGATCAAGGCACACGGCTAGCATCGCAAGAGTTATCATGATAAACGATCGCTGTACTGGAATACCAAAATTAGCAACGGCCATGTAAAACATGCTGGCAATAACTGCTAAACAAGCGGCAACTTTTTTTACCGAAAATGCCATGGAAAAAGCAGGATACAAACACATTAATCGACGTAATAATAAAAACACAAGACCGGCAACTAAGCTTAAATGCAAGCCAGATATCGCCAAAACATGAGCAAGACCAGCATCTGCAAATGCTTGACGCAATTTATGAGGAATATAGCTACGATCTCCGGTAACTAACGCAGAGGCTATGGCGCCATATGGCTCTTTTAAATGAGACAGTAAATTCTGTGTAAGGACGTGGCGGCACTGTGCAAATGGCTTTGCTTCAGCGCTTTTCTGACTTAAAAAATCGTTCATGCGCGCCGTTCCTCCAATGCCTTGAAGGTAAGCGGCTCGCCGAGCAAAATATCCATGCAAACTGCTTGGCATAGGAATAGGGTAAATGCTAGCCATAACATTAATCTGATCATGGATTTGTAATTCTTGAGCGAGCTCTCCAGAAATGTTCAGACGAAGTTTTGCAGAATAAGATTCATCATTAATTTTTATTTGATCTAATATAATCCTGTAGGTGCCATCATCTTTATAAGGATGATTTTCAATAGATTGTATTCGCCCAATAATATCTGCGCTTTCCTGAGGCGCATTAAACATTTGTGTTACGTTAAAATGCACTTGCATGCCAATGATGAAAAACCCAACACAAAATCCAGTAACAACATAGGCAATTAACCCGAAGCTAGGATTTTTGTATGTATATAGTATTGCAATGATCCCTAAAAAGAAGAGGGAGAAATAGGTGAAAAAACCAGGTTCGTTACTTAAAGTGAAATACGTGCCAATACCAAAAATTAATCCAACTGGAATCCAGTGAACCCATCGTGTTTGCTCAGAAAAATAAGTCGATAGGAATCTTGAGCTTATGTTTTTAAGCACTTTTGTGCGTGCCTAAATTGCTGCTTCTTCGTTTAAGAACGGTTTCATAGATACTGATCCGTCAGAATTTTCAAGAATTTGCTCAACCTTTAGACGTGCATTTTTAAGCTTTGTGTCGCAATGATTTTTCAAGCCAATTCCACGTTCAAAAGTTTTGATTGCTTCGTCTAAGGGGCATTTTCCTTCTTCCAAACGACGTACCAAAGACTCTAACTCTCCTAAGGCTTCTTCAAAACTTAATTTTTCAATTGTTTGCATAACCTTATGTGAGTTTTTTAGTCAATGATTTTACTTAGCCTAAATCGGCACCAAAACTCAAGAATATTTTCAAAATTGTTTTAAATAGGGGGGATTAAATTTTACGTATTTTTACAGATAGTGCGTCAATGACACCATGAATAAATGACACATCTTTTTTTTCAAGGAAACCCTTAGCAACCTCAAGATATTCATTAATGATAACTGGTGTAGGTACAACAGGTGCATGAGTTAATTCATAAAGAGCGCAACGAAGTACTGATCTACTTAAAGATGGCAGCCTATCAATTTTCCATTGTTCTGTTAGGTGCTCAGCAATTTGTTGATCAAAAATAGATAAATCATTTGCTAAAAAATTTGTAATGTCTGTGAAAAACTCAAGATCAGGTTCGGTCGTGCCTTTTACATCGTCATTAAAGCGAGCTTGTAGGAATTGACGAACGACATCCTGTCTATCATCAGGGTTTTGCTCCATCTGATAAACTGCTTGAACAGCTGCAACACGTGATAAGTGACGTGCGCTACCATAGATTTTTTGATTTTTTTCAAACACTGTTTATGCTGCTGCTGCGAACGGAGGGTTAAGAAGTTGATGGCGAAGCATCATAAGATTTACCAAAGATTGCACTGCTAATTGAATTTTTGAAACGTAGCGAGTAGCTGCGTGATTTAAGTCGTTACCTTCATTTTCAAAAACTAACACGCTTGAAAATGGCTGCCCAGCATCGGTTGCTAGGTTAAGTACAGCATCCCATACGCAATGGTGGTTTTCTTCTGCCATATCGCCTTTGTAGTTTAAGCCAAGAAGTAAGTATCCATCTGGCATTCGAATGTTTGTATTTTCAGCATGATGAGCCGACTCTAAAAGCATGCGCAATGCAATAGGAAGATCTGCGCTATGAGGAACAGTCACACGACTAAAGGTTATTCCTTGTTGTGTTAGCGCGCCAACAGCAACATTGTACCATTGCTCAGTAATATCAGGAAAACGTCTGCTTTCTAAAATTACTACATGGGGTTGTTGCATATAATCCTCTGACTCTACAAGTAGATGAACAATACCTAACTCTGGTTTGTTAAGTCAATGGCAGAGTTTTGGTACTATTTTTGATATTTTAATTCTTGAGGTTGGTGCTGTTTTTTCATGATAGAATCAAAGACGTGCTCTATAAAAATCTAGTGTAAGGGAATACGTTTAAATGCCTATTGTAACTTGTAAAGCGGCAGTAAAATATTTGATGGATAGTCAAGTTGTGGCTATTCCAACCGAAACTGTTTACGGGCTTGCCGCTAATGCTACTTGTGATAACGCCGTTGCCAAAATTTATTCTTTAAAAAGTCGCCCACAGTTTAATCCACTTATTATGCATGTGCCTTCCATTGAAATGGTTGAAGAATGGGCATGTGTTTCTAAGTTTGCAAAAATGTTGATGGAAGAATTTTGGAATAAACGTGGCGCTTCAATTAGTTTTGTTTTGGAATTAAAGAAAGAGCATCCATTGTCGTTACTAGCTCTTGCAGGATTAAGCACAGTGGCTGTTAGAAGACCTAATCATCCGATAGCACTAGATATATTAAATAGTTTGCCATTTCCATTAGCTGCACCTAGCGCAAATCGTTCCAACACGCTCAGTACTACTACAGTCACTCATGTGCTGGATAGCTTGGGGAGAAATGTTCCCGCGGTTGATGGGGGTGTTTGTGCTGTTGGTTTAGAATCAACAATACTCGACATTACTCACGATCAAATGATGATACTGCGACAAGGTGCAGTTACTGAAGCTGATCTCGTGTTGTTTGGTGCGGTAAGTAATGCAAATAGTGACACAGCAATTAAAGCACCTGGCATGCTGAGTCGGCATTATGCTCCACAAAAACCCTTGAAAATGGATGTGACACAAAAGCAACCAGGAATGGCTTTGCTTGGGTTTGGTAGTTGCTGCGACGCAGATCTTAATTTAAGTATTAATGGAAACTTGAGCGAAGCCGCTTCCAATTTATTTCGTTATTTGCACGAGCTGGATAGAGATCCTTTTTCATCAATTGGCGTAAACGCAATCCCTAATACAGGAATTGGCAAAGCAATTAACGACCGCTTGAAGCGAGCCTGTTCTATAAATTAAGTGAAATAAAATGATTGTTTTTTGAATTGGTTGCGGGGGCTGGATTTGAACCAACGACCTTCAGGTTATGAGCCTGACGAGCTACCGGGCTGCTCTACCCCGCGACAATGTAAATAATGTATAGCTGTGCCTGTAAAAAAAAGCAAGATATTTTCCTGGACAATTTTCTTTGCATAATCTAAAACAAGAATGGTTACCGAAAGGTGATTTAGGAGTGTAGCTCAATTGGCTAGAGTGTCGGTCTCCAAAACCGAAGGTTGTGGGTTCGAGCCCCTCCACTCCTGCCATGTTAGTTTTCTATAGACATTTTCATTACAATCTTATACAAATTGCTGATGAGTCTGTGTTAGACAGACATAATGCTTTTTGTTGTTCTTTTCTAAGGAAATACTTTATGGCCGATCATACAAAGACACCTCTTACAAAAAAGATCCCCGAGTTTTTTGCTCAGGTTCGTCAAGAAATGCGTAAAGTTACTTGGCCAAGCGGCAAGGAAACACGCGTTACAACGGTGGTTGTGTTTATATTCGCAATTATTGCGGCAGCCTATTTCATGGTTGTGGATCAAGTTATTTATCGTCTATTACATTTAATTATTGGATAAAACGTTATGTCAGCTGCTAAGTGGTATGTGGTAAACGTATACTCTGGGTTTGAAAAAAAAGTGGCCCAGCTTATTACAGAACAAGCCGATAAACATTCGCTAAGTGAAATGTTTGATCAAGTCTTGGTGCCTTCAGAAGAAGTTGTCGAGATTCGCAAGGGCAACAAAAAAGTAAACGCTGAGAAAAATTTTTTCCCCGGTTACGTTCTTGTTAAAATGATTCTCAATGATATTACCTGGCATATGGTGCGTGATATTCCTAGAGTTTCAGGTTTTCTTGGGGCTAAGGGTAAGCCAAGCCCTATAGGTGAATCAGAAGTAAAACGAATTATGCAACAGGTTCAAGATTCTATTGAAAAGCCAAAGCATAATGTGGTATACGAAATAGGAGAGCAGGTTCGTGTTTGTGACGGACCCTTCACATCATTTAGCGGTTTCGTTGAAGAGGTTGATGAAGATAAGGGGCGTCTAAAGGTTTCTGTTATGATCTTTGGTCGACCAACTCCTGTAGAACTTGAATTTGGTCAAGTTGAAAAACAGTAAGTAAATCTGTGGAAGGCTGCCAAGCCGCACCACAGCTCAATTTTATAGTGAGGAATTATGGCAAAAAAAATTACGGGCTATATTAAGCTCCAGGTGCCCGCTGGAAAAGCTAACCCATCTCCGCCAATTGGTCCAGCCTTGGGTCAGCGCGGTTTGAATATCATGGAATTTTGTAAGGCTTTCAATGCGCAAACCCAAGGGGTTGAGCCAGGGACGCCCTTACCGGTTGTGATCACTGTGTACGCGGATCGTACTTTTTCGTTTGTCACAAAGACACCTCCCAATACTTTCTTCTTGAAGAAAGCTGCGAGTATTCAAAAAGGTACGAAAACACCGGGGCGTGAAATTGTTGGAAAAGTAACAATGGCTCAAATTCGTGAAATTGCAGAAATAAAAATGAAAGACCTTAACGCTCATGACCTGGATGCAGCATGCCAAATGCTTATCGGTTCTGCTCGTTCAATGGGCTTAGAAGTTGTGGGGGCATAATTATGGCGGGTAAGCGTATTAAAAATGCACTCAAAAGCATAGATGACAAAAAAGTATATTCATTGAGCGAAGCAGTTAAATTGGTGAAAACTAATGCAACTGCAAAGTTTGATGAGACAGTTGAAATTTCTATAAACTTAAACGTGGATGCAAAAAAAGCTGAGCAAAATATTCGCGGTGTTTTAAGTTTGCCTCACGGTACAGGTAAAGTTTATAAGGTTGCTGTTTTTGCTCGTGGCCCGAAGGCTGAAGAGGCTAAAAAAGCTGGTGCTGATCTGGTTGGTGCTGAAGAAATTGTGGATCAAATTTTAAAGGGAGATATTCCTTTTGATAAGTGTATTGCTACTCCAGACATGATGGGTGTGGTAGGTAAGGTTGCAAAAATATTAGGTCCTCGTGGTTTGATGCCTAATCCAAAACTGGGAACGGTTACTATGGATGTGGTTGCTGCTTTGTCTGCAATTAAGGGCGGTCAAATTGAATACCGTACTGAAAAAGCAGGCGTTGTTCATTCACGTGTTGGCAAGGCTAGTTTCACTGAAAGCGCGCTCCAAGAAAACATTAAGGCATTGCTTGATGTGATTTCAAAAGCGCGTCCAGCTGGTGTAAAAGGCACATATATTAAAAAATTGAGTTTAAGTTCAACTATGGGCCCGGGCCTGCAATTTTCGGTTGAATAATGGCATTCTCATAGGGAAACCTATGAGATAGGAACAGGAGCCTATCCTGTCCAAGACTGTGGGTTCGGGAAACCGTTTAATAGTGTAAGCTGCCTACATAGACAGAATGGGTTGTGCATTTGCTCTTCCCTTTCTGTTTCAAAAAGTAACGAGTGAAGGAGTATAACAATGGACCGTATGCAAAAGGAAGCATTGGTTGCAGATATGCGCCAGAGACTAGAGGCATCAACTCTAGTTGTTGTTGCTCGTCAATCAGGTTTAACGGTTGATGAAGTAACAGGTCTGCGTCGTGATATGCGTGCTGCAAATGCAGAATTTAAGGTTTTAAAAAATACCCTCGCTCAGATTGCCGTTAAAGGAACTAAGCTAGAAGGTTTAACTGAAATGCTGGTTGGTCCAACTACGTTGGCTTATTCAGTAGATTCTGTTGCTGCAGCTAAAGCTCTTGTCGAGTTTGCTAACAAAAATGACAAGATCCAAGTTGTAGGAGCGTGCCTAGATGGAAAAGTTCTGAAATTAGCTGAAGTAAAAGCATTAGCTACATTGCCATCACTAGATGTGTTGCGCAGTAAGCTTATTGCAGTTATTAGCGCGCCAGCTACTAAGTTGGCTATCTTGCTTAAAGAGCCTGCGGCTCGTGTAGCAAGAGTAATTTCAGCAAAAAATGGTTAATCAATAGCGAGACAACTGAGGAGAATAATTATGTCTAAATTAAAGAAAATCGTTGATGAACTATCAACATTAACAGTACTAGAAGCTGCAGAGCTTTCAAAATTGTTAGAAGAAACTTGGGGAGTAAGTGCTGCAGCTGCTGTTGCTGTTGCTGCTCCATCTGCTGCGAATGCAGAAGCTGCAGAAGCACAGACTGAATTTGATGTCATCCTTGAAGATGGTGGCGCGAACAAAATTAATGCAATTAAAGAAGTTCGTGCAATCACTGGTCTTGGCCTAAAAGAAGCTAAAGATCTCGTTGAGGGTGCTCCAAAAGCAGTTAAGCAAGGTGTATCTAAAGACGAAGCAGACAAACTTAAGAAACAGCTAGAAGAAGCTGGCGCTAAAGTTTCTGTAAAATAATATAAACGCTTGGCAGGTTCTGATAAGGAGCTTGCTGAGCGTATTTTTTTACGCTAGTGTTACAAACTAGCGTTCAGATTAATTTTATTAAAAATTTTATTTTTGTTAGGTATGCGCTCAATATTGTTTTTTTATATGTTTATACAAAAAATATTTACGTGTCCTTTTTTTAGCACCTTTTTCATCGTGTAGGAGTTTCGTGCATGGTTCGCTCATTTACAGGTCGTAAGCGATTTCGTAAAAATTTTGGTCGCATCCAAGAGGTTGCGCCACTACCAAATTTAATTGCTTTGCAAAAAAATTCTTATGAAGCATTTTTGCAGCTTAATGTAAAGCACGAAAAGCGCTTTAATACTGGACTTTTGGAAGTTTTTAGTTCCATTTTTCCTATTAAAGATTATTCAGGAAAAGCGCATTTAGAGTTTTTTCATTATGATTTTGAGAAGCCAAAATTTGATGAAGAAGAGTGTCGTACGCGTGGTCTGACTTACGCTGCCCCTCTTAAGGTCACATTCCGTCTCGTTGTTTGGGATGTCGATAGTGACTCTGGGTCACGTTCAATACGCGACATTAAAGAGCAAGATGTTTACATTAGCGACACACCTTTGATGACAGACCGTGGAACTTTCATTGTTAATGGTATTGAGCGAGTTATTGTTTCTCAGATGCATAGAAGTCCTGGTGTGTTTTTTGATCACGATAAAGGAAAAACGCATGCATCAGGCAAGATTCTCTACGCTGGGCGAATTGTTCCTTATCGTGGTTCTTGGTTAGATTTTGAATTTGATCCAAAAGACCAAATTTGTGTGAGGGTTGACCGTCGTCGCAAGCTGCCCGTTACTACACTTTTGATGGCACTTGATAGTGATTACACAGAAAAAGCGCGAGAAAAAGCTAAAACAGCCAAAAAAGCTCTTGATGCAAAAGATCTTATGGGAATGTCTCGTGAAGAAATTTTGCACACATTCTACGAAAAAGTTACATATACACGGAATAAGAAGCTTTGGGTGACTGATTATATTGCAGATCGCTGGAAAGGCGTGAAGCTAACTCATGACTTGATTAATGCTGACACTGGTGAAGTTGCTGTTGAGTCGGGCACAAAAATCACACCGCGTCTTGCGAAAAAATATGAATCTGAAGGATTGAAGCAAATTGCCTTTTCTGAAGAGCATTTGCAAGGTAGTTACTTGGCTGATGACCGCATTAATACTGAAACAGGTGAAATTTATATTGAATCTGGTGATTTACTTTCTGCAGAGACAATGGAAATTCTAAACGAACAAAAAGTTAAGTCTTTTGATCTCTTGAATATTGACCATGTTAACATTGGTGCTTACTTACTGAATACGCTTCAGGCAGACAAAAACCAAAATCGCGACGAAGCACTAATGGATATTTATCGTGCCTTGCGCCCAGGTGAGCCACCAACCGTTGAAGGTGGAGAAGCTTTATTTAGAGCCTTGTTCTTTGATCCTGAGCGTTATGACTTATCAGCTGTTGGTCGCGTTAAAATGAATGCACGTTTGGGCTTAAATACGCCAGATGATGTTAGAGTTTTGAAAAAAGACGACATTCTTTCGATGGTGAGAATTCTTTTAGAATTGCGCGATGGTAAGGGTGAGATAGATGATATTGATAACCTTGCTAACCGTCGTGTTCGATCTGTTGGTGAGCTTTTAGAGAATCAGTTCCGGGTTGGCTTGGTTCGCATGGAGCGTTCTATTCGTGAGCGCATGGGGTCGGTTGATATTGACACCGTGATGCCAAATGACTTGGTAAACGCTAAGCCAGTTGCAGCGGCTATTCGTGAATTTTTCGGCTCATCTCAGTTATCTCAATTTATGGATCAGACCAACCCTCTTTCTGAAATCACGCACAAGCGTCGTTTGTCAGCATTAGGACCTGGTGGTTTATCGCGTGATCGCGCTAGTTTTGAGGTTCGTGACGTTCACCCGACACACTATGGTCGTATTTGTCCAATTGAAACTCCTGAAGGTCAGAACATTGGGTTGATTAACTCATTGGCAACCTATGCACGAGTAAACAAGTATGGTTTCATTGAAAGTCCATATCGTAAGATTTCCGATGGTAACGTTACCGACGAAGTGATTTACATGAACGCACTTGAAGAAAGTCGTTACATTATTGGCCAAGCAAGTGTAGAGCTTGATGAAAAAGGTCGTATCATAGAAGAATTCGTTACTTGTCGTAAATCAGGCGAATTTGGTATTTTTCCACGCTCAAGTGTTGACTATATTGACGTTTCTCCAAAGCAGCTAGTTTCTGTTGCGGCATCTCTAATTCCCTTCTTGGAAAACGACGATGCGAACCGTGCATTGATGGGTTCTAACATGCAACGTCAGGCTGTTCCTCTTTTGAGAGCTGAGGCGCCTCTCGTTGGAACGGGTATGGAAGCTATTGTTGCAAAAGATTCAGGTGCTGTAATCACGGCAAAGCGAGATGGTGTTGTTGATCAGGTCGATGGAAAGCGGATTGTTATTCGTGTTACTGAAAAAGACAGTGATAACAAATCAGGCGTTGATATTTTCAATTTGCTGAAGTTTCAACGTTCAAATATGAGCACATGTATTAACCAACGTCCTTTAGTTAAAAAAGGCGACGTAGTTAAACGTGGAGATATTATTGCTGACGGTCCGGCAACTGAGCTTGGTGAATTGGCATTAGGGCGTAACGTACTGGTTTCATTCATGTCATGGCAAGGGTACAATTTCGAAGACTCAATCGTTATCTCTGAGCGTATTGTTCAAGACGATGTGTTTACTTCAATTCATATTGAAGAGTTTGAGCTTATGGCTCGTGACACAAAGTTAGGTAACGAAGATATTACTCGTGATATTCCAAACGTAGGTGAAGAAGGCCTACGGAACTTGGATGAAGCAGGTATAGTTTATGTCGGAGCAGAGGTTAATCCTGGTGATATTTTAGTTGGTAAAGTTACTCCGAAAGGAGAAGCTCCTTCTACGCCAGAAGAAAAGCTTTTGCGAGCAATTTTTGGTGAAAAAGCTTCTGATGTGCGTGATAGCTCACTTCGCGTTCCGCCGGGGGTTTCAGGAACAGTTGTTGAAGTGCGTATTTTTTCACGCCGCGGTATTGAACGCGATGAAAGATCTATAGCATTGGAGCGCCAGGAAATTGATCGTCTTGCAAAAGATCGTGAAGCAGAGCGCGCCATTTTGGAGCGTAGTTTTTCTCAGCGCCTTAGAGATCTTCTTGTTGGCAAGAAATTTTCATCTGGTTCAAAAGCTTTGACAAAAGGTAAAGAAATTACTACTGAGATGCTTTCTGACCTTCATCCTGCTGAGTGGAAAAAAATTATTGTTTCAGAAGCGGAGACAATGACTGAAATAGAAGACATGAAAGCTGAATTTGATGGTTCATGTGCTAGATTACAAGCTACATTTGAAGATAGGGTTGAAAAATTACGTCGTGGAGATGAATTGCCACCTGGAGTTCTAAAGTCTGTTAAAGTCTTTATAGCTGTTAAACGTAAACTTCAGCCAGGTGATAAGATGGCTGGTCGTCACGGTAACAAGGGGGTTGTGTCTAAAGTTGTTCCAATGGAAGATATGCCACATCTTGAAGATGGTACTCCTGTTGATATTATTTTGAACCCACTTGGTTTGCCTTCTCGTATGAACGTTGGGCAAATTCTAGAAACTCACTTGGGTGCAGCGGTTGCTGGTATGGGGCGTCAAATCAATGAAATGATAGAAAAATATCGTGACAAAGAACTTGAAGTTAAAGATATTCGTAATAAATTGTTAGACATCTATACAGATAAAAAAGATCAAAAAGATATTAAGTCTCTTGATGATGAGCAACTTATGGAAATGGCAGGCAATCTTCGAAAGGGTGTGCCTATTGCATCTCCTGTGTTCGATGGTGCAAGTCATGAAGAAATAAATAATGCGTTGACTTATGCCGGGCAACCAACTTTCGGTCAAGTTGATTTGTTTGATGGACGTACTGGTGAGCCTTTTGATCGTAAGGTCACTGTTGGGTATATTTACATGTTGAAGCTTCACCATTTGGTTGATGATAAGATTCACGCACGTTCAATTGGACCATATAGTCTTGTGACTCAGCAGCCTCTAGGTGGTAAAGCACAGTTTGGTGGACAGCGTTTCGGAGAAATGGAAGTCTGGGCACTGGAAGCTTATGGTGCTGCATACACGCTTCAAGAAATGCTGACAGTTAAGTCGGATGACGTTGTTGGTCGTATGAAAGTATACGAAGCCATTGTGCGAGGAGACGATAATATGGAAACAGGTATTCCAGAGTCCTTTAACGTATTGGTGAAAGAGCTTCGTTCGCTTGGCCTAAACGTGGCATTTGAGCAGTTTGAATAATTTTGTGAGGAGCCTTGGGCTCCTCATATTTACTAAATCTAATTTTTACATTTTGTTCGGGAGTAACTCATGAACCGAGAGATTAAACGAAGCTTCAACGCAATGGATGTTCTTCCAGACTTTGATGCAATTCGTATTACTATTGCAACAGCAGAACGTATTCGTTCTTGGTCATATGGGGAAGTAAAAAAGCCTGAAACTATTAACTATCGCACCTTTAAACCGGAACGTGATGGTTTGTTTTGTGCACGTATATTTGGTCCAGTAAAAGACTATGAATGCCTGTGTGGTAAATACAAGCGTATGAAATATCGCGGTGTCATCTGCGAAAAGTGCGGCGTAGAAGTTACATTAAGTAAGGTTCGTCGTGACCGCATGGGGCATATTGAATTAGCTGCTCCTGTTGCGCACATTTGGTTTACTAAATCTTTGCCTAGTCGTGCAGGTATGCTGCTTGATATAGCGCTAAAAGATCTTGAAAAAATTCTGTATTTTGAAAGCTATGTGGTTCTTGATCCTGGCATGACAGCAATGTCCTATGGGCAGTTGTTAAATGAAGAAGAGTTCATGCAAGCTCAAGATGAGTACGGCGAAGAAGCATTTAATGCTGGCATTGGTGCTGAAGCTTTACGTGAAATGCTTCGTAAAATAGAGCCAAAAAGCGAAAGCGAAAAGCTTCGTCAGGAACTTACGGAATGTTCATCTGAAATTCGTCGTAAAAAAATAATGAAGCGCTTAAAGCTTCTGGAGGCATTTTTAGAGTCAAATACTCCACCTGAGTGTTTGGTCATGGAAGTTATTCCAGTAATTCCACCAGAATTACGTCCTTTGGTTCCTCTTGATGGCGGTAGATTTGCTACTTCGGATTTGAACGATTTGTATCGTCGCGTTATTAACAGAAATAATCGTTTGAAGCGTCTTATTGAGCTTCGTGCGCCTGAAATTATTATCCGTAATGAAAAGCGTATGCTACAAGAATCTGTTGACGCGTTGTTTGACAATGGTCGTAGAGGTCGTGCAATTACTGGGACTAACAAGCGCCCACTTAAGTCTTTAGCAGATATGCTCAAAGGTAAACAAGGTCGTTTCCGTCAAAACCTACTAGGTAAGCGAGTTGACTATTCTGGTCGTTCGGTGATTGTGGTTGGTCCAGAATTAAAGCTACACCAATGTGGTTTGCCTAAGAAAATGGCCTTAGAATTATTCCGTCCATTTATTTATGCGCGCCTTGAACGTTATGGTCTTGCTAGCACATTGAAAGCTGCAAAGCGAATGGTTGAAAAAGAGCGTCCTGAAGTTTGGGATGTTTTAGAAGATGTTATTCGTGAGCACCCAGTATTATTAAACCGCGCTCCAACTCTTCACCGTTTAGGTATTCAGGCATTCGAACCTGTGCTTATTGAAGGTAAAGCAATTCAGCTGCATCCTCTTGTTTGTACAGCTTTCAACGCTGACTTCGATGGAGACCAAATGGCAGTGCATGTGCCTCTTTCATTAGAAGCTCAGCTTGAGGCTCGTGTATTGATGATGTCGACTAATAACATTCTTAGCCCTTCAAGTGGACGTCCAATTATTGTGCCTTCGAAAGATATTGTGCTTGGAATTTATTATCTAAGCTTAATGGCTGATGGTATGCCAGGTGAAGGTAGTCTGATTTCAGATATTTCGGAAGTGGAGCATGCATTATCACAAGGGCACTTACACATTCATTCAAAAGTGAAAGCGCGTGTTCCTGTCTACCATGAAGATGGAAGCGTTACTTATCAGCGAGTAGACACAACTCCAGGTCGTTTGTTCCTTGGTAACTATTTACCAAAGCATTACAAAATGCCTTATGAGCTTGTAAACCAAGTAATGACTTCAAATGAAATCAGCTCACTTGTTGATGACGTTTATCGTCATTGTGGGCAAAAAGAAACGGTTATATTTGTTGATCGTATTATGACTTTAGGTTTCACTTACATGACGAAGAGTGGTGTGTCCTTTGGTAAAGACGACCTTATTGTTCCAAAAGAAAAAGAAGTGCTGATTGGTCAAACAAAAGCTGCTGTTGCAGAATATGAGCAGCAATACCTAGACGGCCTGATTACTCAAGGTGAAAAATATAACAAAGTCGTTGATGCTTGGGGGCGTTGTACTGATAAAGTTGGTGACGCCATGTT
Source organism: Alphaproteobacteria bacterium (assembly GCA_037138055.1). Taxonomy (GTDB): domain Bacteria; phylum Pseudomonadota; class Alphaproteobacteria; order Paracaedibacterales; family CAITNM01; genus CAITNM01. The sequence goes on from JBAXJB010000015.1 coordinate 25,287, forward strand.
ACAAGCGATGTCAAAAAACCTTCCCGGTGAACCATTTAATGCGGTTTATATGATGATTCACTCGAAGGCTCGTGGTTCAGTTACTCAGATGCGTCAGATGGCGGGTATGCGTGGTTTGATGACAAGACCTTCCGGTGACATTATGGAAACGCCAATTATCTCAAACTTTAAAGAAGGTTTGCATGTTCTTGAATATTTCATATCAACCCATGGTGCTCGTAAGGGCCTTTCGGATACAGCTTTGAAAACAGCAAACTCAGGTTACCTAACTCGTCGTTTGGTTGACGTTGCTCAAGATTGTATCATTGTTGCTGATGATTGCGGAACTACACAAGGTATCCACATGAGATCCGTCGTTGAAGGTGCCAATACTGTGGTTCCATTGACTGATCGTATTTTAGGGCGTACTGCCTCGGAAGATATTGTCCACCCATTAACCAATGCAGTTATTGTAGCGGCTGGTGAAATGATTGTAGAAGATACAGCAGAACTTATTAGCGAAGCTAGTATCCATGAAGTCAGAATTCGTTCTGTTTTGACATGCGAAATGGAAACAGCCATTTGTGCTAAATGTTATGGACGTGACTTGGCGCGCGGAACTACTGTTAACGTAGGTGAAGCAGTTGGTGTTATAGCTGCTCAGTCAATTGGTGAGCCTGGAACACAGCTAACGATGCGTACTTTCCACATGGGTGGTGCTGCGCAACGAAGTGCCGAGCAATCAAGCATAGAAAGCTCAATGCCTGGTAAGGTTCGATACAAGAACATTAACGCAATTGATAATGCATCTGGTCAAACTATTGTGCTTTCACGTAACGGTGAAGTCATCATTCTTGATGATCAAAATCGTGAACGTGTGCATTACCGTATTCAATATGGCGCTAAGCTTTTGATAAAAGATGGCGCTGCAATTAAGCAGGGTCAAAAAATTGCTGAATGGGATGCATATACGATTCCTGTAATAACAGAAAAAGAAGGTATAGCTCATTTCGTTGACTTGATCGATAGCGTAACGATGCGAGAAGTGGTAGATGAATCCACTGGTATTTCTAGTCGCGCTGTTATTGACGCGAAATCATCGCGTAGTAGCGCTGAGCTTCGCCCAATGATTAGTATGCGTGACGCAAAAGGCACTCCGATTAAATTATCAAACGGCCTTGAAGCGCGTTATTTCCTGCCAATTGATGCGATTATTTCTGTTGAAAATGGTGCTAATATTCCTGCTGGTGAAGTGATTGCTCGTATTCCGCGTGAAACTTCAAAAACTCGAGATATTACCGGTGGTTTGCCTCGTGTTTCCGAATTGTTTGAAGCACGTCAACCTAAAGATGCAGCAATTATTGCTGAATTTGATGGTAAAATTGAGTTCGGTAAGGACTATAAAGCAAAACGTCGTATCGTTGTTATACCTGAAAATGAAAACTTGCAACCAGTAGAATATTTGGTTCCACGTGGTAGACATATCGTTATTCAAGAAGGCGATTATGTACGTAAAGGTGACCTGATAGTCGAAGGAAACCCAGTTCCACATGATATTTTACGTGTTATGGGTGTCGAAGCGTTGGCAGTTTACTTAGTCAGCGAAATCCAGCAAGTTTACCGTTTGCAAGGTATTGCTATTAACGATAAACATATCGAAGTTATTGTGCGTCAAATGCTACAGAAAACCGAAGTGTATGATGCTGGAGATACCAATTTCATTGTTGGTGATCACGTAGACCGTGTTATCTATGATCATACAAATAATGCACTTATTAAAGAAGGTAAGCGTCCTGCTTCAGGTCAGCCTATTCTTCAAGGTATTACAAAAGCCTCATTGCATACGAAATCATTTATTTCTGCTGCATCATTCCAAGAAACAACACGCGTTCTAACTGAAGCGGCTGTTTCTGGTAAGCTTGATGTTTTGGCAGGCTTAAAAGAGAACGTGATTGTTGGTCGTTTGATTCCTGCAGGTACTGGTAGTGCTATGCGCCGCATGAAAGCAACTGCTCAAGATCGCGATAAAGATATATTGATTCAGGCTGCTCCAAAGAGTAAGGAATCTAAACAGTCTGTTGCTTAGGCGATAGCATTTAACTAAATAAAAAAGCAAGCTTTATGCTTGTTTTTTTATTTTTTAATTGGTAATTTAATCTTTCATTTTCCTGTTTGGTTTTATGAATATTTCTAAATCTAAAATTCCTTTATCAATTTGGGCTATTGGCTTTGCCAGTATGTTGCTTAACATCTCTACCGTTATGGTCTTTGGAATAATCGCTTTGTATCTAAAGCAAATTCTAGGGGCAGGAACGGGATTTATTGTTATGCTAGAGGGTTTCTTTGAAGCCATGGCTTTTGTTATGAAGCTTCTTTCTGGTTTGATAAGCGATTACTTTAGACGTCCAAAAAAAATAATGATGATTGGCTTTTCAATGGTTGCTATCTCAAGGCCAATATTTGGTTTATTTGCCACCGTACCTATGGTAATTATTGCTAGGCTTTTTGACCGTTTGGGTAATGGTATGCAGTCAACCCCTCGTGATGCTTTAGTTGGTGACTTAGCTCCTGAAAGCACAAAAGGTGCTTGTTTTGGCTTGCGTAACGCAATGACTACAGCTGGTTCTTTCATTGGTGGTGGCTTAGGCTTCTTGGCAATGTATAAATATGATCTTAGCTATCAGAACGTTTTTTTATGGGCAAGTGTTCCTGCTTCATTGGGCTTTTTACTTTTACTTATTTTTGTGCATGATCCCCATGAAAAAGAAATTACTGCTGATAAAAAGCCAATCCGTCACCCGTTACACCTTAAAGATTTGGCGCGTCTTGGAAAGCCTTATTGGATGCTGATGATAGTGGCAATGGTATTCATGAGCTCTCGCATTGGCGAATCTATGCTCGTATTACACGCTACTCAAAGCTTTGGTATGGATCCTAGTTTTGCTCATGGAATTTTGATTTTGTATAATTGTACAAATTCTTTGTTTTCTTACCCTATTGGTATGCTTTCCGATCGTTTGGGACGTTATGGGTTTTTAGCATTAAGCTTTGTAATACTGATTGTAGCAGATGCCTTTTTGGCTTTCTCAGGTAGCTTACCGATAATGCTTATTGGTGTGGCATTATGGGGTATTCAAATTGGGATGAGTCAAGATATGTTTTTATGCATTGTTGCAGATCAAATCCCAGAAGATTTACGGGGCACAGGTATAGGATTTTACAATTTAATTAACGCTGCTGGTATATTGCTTGCTGGTCTCATTGGTGGTTTGCTTGCTGACAAATATGACCAGTTCGTGACTTTCATGGGAAGTGGGGTAATTGCCTTATTCGCTTTGATATTGCTAATAATTTTACGTCCTGCAATTGATATTAAAGCTCAAGAAGCCTAGCGCTATTTTTTTGTAAGTTTTTGCAGGGCAATAGTTTGCTTATGCCATTCTCTTATTGGAATGGCAGGTGAACCAGAAATAGTTTCTCCTGGTGCAACGTCTCGCATTAAACCACTTTGAGCAGCAATTTTAACGCCATCACCAATTGTTAAATGTCCAGCAATCCCAACTTGTCCTGCAGCAATAACAAATTTACCTAGCTTAGAACTTCCAGCAATGCCTACTTGAGATACAATTACGCAGCCGTCGCCTAATTCTACATTATGAGCAATTTGCACTAGATTATCTATTCTGCAGAAATTTCCAATAATGGTGTCATGCTGGCTGCCACGGTCAATTGTTGTGTTGGATCCAATTTGTACGTCGTTTCCGATCCGAACACATCCAATCTGTGGAATATCAAAATGTCCTTTTTCATCCATGTGGAAGCCAAAACCTGGCTGACCTATACATGCACCGGGCTTAACATAGAAGCGGTCTCCTACAAGCGTATTTGTGATAGTAACGCTATGTTCAAGTAGACTATCGTTCCCAATTCTTACATGCTCCCCAATTACACAATGACTTCGAATAATAGTGTTATCTCCAATTTCTGCAAAAGCTTTTATTACAGTGAAAGCCTCTATTTGACAGTTTTTCCCTATTTTTGCAGTTGGATGAATATCAGCTAATTTAGAAATTTCTCTCGTAGATTCTGGCTTTGCGTAAAAATACAAGGCCGCTTTTCCAAATGCACGATAAGGTGTTGGTGTAAATAAACCAATTACACCTTCCCCTAATAAATGTCTGTCATCTTCTTTTAAAATGCAAAATCCACTTTTGGCTTGTGCCAGAAAAGCTTTATATTTCGTATTGTGATAACAACCAAGAATGCCTTGATCTAGATTTTCCAGAGGGCCAACGTCACTGATAGGAATGCCAGAAACATTGGTTTCAGCACCAATTATTTTTGCTAATTGCTCAATAAGAATGGGGGGGGATTTTTGAAAAAACATCTTTATTTTTCTAGTTTGTCAATATTTGGTATTTTTTTGTTCAAAAGCTCAATTATTTTATCTGTATGATTGAGACTTTCATCTGCTACTAGCGCAACTTCTTGACCATTGTTTGTTGTATTCAGAAACAGATCAATCTTATGCTTTTTACAAAAACTTCGAATAATACTTTCTAGTTCAGATTCAATGGCCAAAAAGTTTTTATCAAGTTTTTGTTTTATTGAATCTCGTTCCTGATGAAAATGCTGATCTAAATCAGCGACTTTCTTATCAAGAGCAAGTTTTCGTTTTGTTAGCTCATCTGTTTTTGCATGTTTTTTTTGTTGTAGCGTTTGCAGTTCGTCATATTCTTTACGCATGCTTTTTTCTAAAGTTTCTAAGCGTTCTTGTGCTTTTGAGCGTGCATCAAAATCTTGCTTATGTAACTGCTGAAATGGCGTTGCCTGAGAGCGAACACGTTCCATATTTACCAAGCCTATAGTAAGGCCAGTAGTTTTGTATTGCGGTTTTAGCACACAATAAGCCGCTATAACGGTAATAACCGCAAAAGCAACTTGAATTAGGTAAGGTCTAAAGTCTTTAAACATTTCTAAAAAATGTTGCTAAATTGCAGTTGCAAACGGCGCGATTCATCATATTTTTGACTGCGGTATGGAACGGCATAAGATATTCCAATCGGCCCAAACGGTGATGTCCAAAGTATACCTGCCCCAAAAGAAGCACGCATTTTTTTGCTATCTTGTGTGTTGATATCTTTTTGGCCTGGTTGCCATAAACATCCAAATTCATTAAATACGCTGGCGTTAATTTTCCAGTCATCAGGTAAACCAGAAGGAAACTTTATTTCAGTTACTTGACGCCACATTCTTGTGCCATTTAAAGGATCTCCTGTTTTTTTATCACGTGGACCTATACCTTGGAAGTCAAAACCTCTGAAGTTTGTGTAGCCCATTTGAAAGCTATCAACAACTCGAATAGGCTTGCCCATTCTTTGCATCATCCCTGTTTCACCGGAAACTTTTAAAATAACATCTTCAGTAAATAGCGGATGATAGAAAGTAGCATTCCATACATGTTGTAGGTACTTTATTGTACCGCCTAGTCCTGCAAAACTAGTCTGATAACTTAAAACATAACCCTTAGTAGGATTTGCTCTGCTATCTAGTTTTCCAAAGTTAATAGTTTGGCCAATCATTGACAATAAAGCGTTATGACTTTGGTTGCGAATAATCGCAGAAGCCTTGTCATTGAAGCCAGTTTCTTTCTCAGAACGTATAGTATAGTCTAAGTTTTGCCACCACATTTCGCTTAGGTTATATCCCAAACCAAAGGTTGTACCAAGGGTATTATGTTTATGTGAACGAGAATATTTTGACTGATTTGCTGATGCTGTTACTGATCCTTCAAGTTCCCGATCTAAGAATGCTGGCTCAATAATACCCGCATCTATGCCCATACTTCTTTTAGAAATCATGGCATTTGAATGCAGAGTCTGACCGCTTCCTCTAAAGTTTCTTTCACGAACACCTAGCGATGTGAATGGTCCGTCTAAAGTAGAGTAACCAACGCCAACATTTAGCTCTCCTGTTCGTTGTTCTTCAACATCTACATTTAGCTTGGCTTTGTCTATTGCTGAACCTTCTTCAGGTTGAACATGCGTTTCTTTAAAATACCCAAGGTCTTTTAATTCCTGTTCAGCATCCTTGATTTTTTTACTGTTATACGCATCACCTTCTTGAATTCTAATTTTACGGCGAATTACATGATCTCTTGTGCGATCGTTTCCTTTTATTTCAATGGTTTCAATGTAGACTCTTGGGCCTTCTTTGATTGTGAATGTAATCTCAGCAATGCCTGTTTCTGCATTTTTTAAAGTTTCTGGCTCAATATTAATAAAAGCATAACCCATTGTTCCTAAAGATTCTGTAAGTGCTTTAATTGATTTATCAATAATAGCGCCGCTGAATTCTTCACCTTTTTCAATGAGAATGCATTCTTTAAGCTTTTCAATGTTTACTGATTTGATTTCAGAGTTAATCTTTACATCGCCAAACTCGTATTTTCTACCTTCATCAATGGTGAAAGTTAAAAAATATGCTGTCTTATCTGGGCTTAGTTCAGCAATAGAAGAAATTAAACGTACGTCTGGATGACCATGATCATTGTAGAATTTTTTGATTTCTTGTTGATCATTAAGGAAACGGTCAGGGTCATAAAGGTCATCATTCACAAAAAATCTGTACCAATGCCAAACTTTGCTTTGCAAAACCTTTTCAAGTCGAGAACCTTTAAAAGTTTTGTTTCCGATGAAATTAATTTTGCGAATGAATGTAGTTGGCCCTTCTTCAATTTCAAAAACTAAATCAACGCGATTTTCAGGCAAACGAATAATTTTTGGGTCTACCTTTGCACTGAAACGCCCAAGTCGACGATATATTTCTAAAATGCGTTGCTGTGCAGCTTGGATTTTTGCATATGAAAGGACTTCACGTGGGCGGAGCTGTATTTCTTTTTTAAAATCAGCATCTTTAATTTTGTCATTGCCTTCATAAGCAATCTTATTGATGATGGGGTTTTCTTCAAGTTGAATAACTATCGTTGCACCTTCTCGGTGTACTTTTACATCATGAAAGTACCCAGTATCGAACAACGTTTTCAAGCATTGGTCGTTTGTATCAAGATCTGCTGAATCACCAACTTTTATTGGTAAATAAGAAAGAATCGTTTGATTTTCAATGCGGTTATTGCCTTGAATGCTGATGTGTGAAATTTTTTGTCCTTCACCATAAGCTAAATTCAGAGATAACAAGAAAGCAAAAAAGAAATATTTTATCATAGGGGTAACCATCCTCTGACTATTTGGAATAGTGAGTAAATTTTTTGAATGACATTGAATCGTACTATATCGTTCCAGGTGGAATAGAGCATTAAGCTAATTACGAGAGCAAAACCTGATCCAAAAATATATTTTTGAATTTTTTCAGGAAGCGGTTTGCCAATGACCCATTCAATTGAGGTCATGAGCATTTGCCCACCATCTAGAACTGGAATTGGGAAAAGATTAATTAATCCAAGATTGATCGACATGATAATCATGAACCATAACATACCTGCAACGCCTAGCTTTGCACTCTGTGAAGCCATGTCGCCAATTGCTAGAATTCCACCCAGCTCATCGCCTTTACGCTGTCCAGTTAAAAGTTCACCTAGCCCAACTACAATTGTTTTGCACATACCCCAAAAGGTTGAAAAAGCCGTTTCTACAGCGGCACCAAACGACACTTTCTTATATTCTTTAGAGGGGCTTGGCTTAATGCCCAGAACCTTTATTTTTTGAATTTCGCCTGTGTCTTTATCCTTCAACGTTAAGGGGATATTCAAGTGAACTTGTTTTTTAGCGCGTTCCAATTTTATTGAAAGGACTTCATGCTTTCCACTACGAATAAAAGGTAGCATATTCTCAAAGGAATGAATTTTCTCATGGTTAATTTCAACGATGCGATCATTTTCTTGCAAACCATGTTTAGCGCCAACACCAGCAGGGTCAACAAATCCAATTACAGGTGGTGTAATTGGTTCCCCAAAAACCGTAAATAAGCCAATCATTGCAACAATTGCAAAAACAAAATTTGCTAGTGGTCCTCCGGCTGCAACTTGAATGCGTTGCCATGGGGTTTTTGCATGAAGAGTTTGCTTTTTTTCTTCTTCAGTAAGTTTTGTAACAATTGCATCATCAGCTGTAGCGCTGGTTGCATCAGCATCGCCTAACATTTTTATGTAACCACCCAACGGCACTAAACGAAACGCCCATCTGGTACCTTTTTTATCGGAAAAACCAAACAGTTCAGGACCAAAGCCAATGGCGAAATCTTCGACTTTTACATTATTCCTACGAGCAACCCAAAAATGACCCCACTCATGAACAAAGACAACAACGGACATTAATATGATAAAAGGTATAAAAAATTCTAAAACCCAAGTGAACAAGAAAGGCTCCTGCCAAAATACAACTAGATAATGTTTATTGATACGGTATCTGGCGTTGAAACGAAAGAGGGTTTTTCAAATAATCTTTAAAAGCCTATATATTTTCTTGGTTAGTGTTGCTAAATATCCTTGGTTTTTATCTGATTTACAAAAAAAGGCTCCACAGCAATATGCTGCAGAGCCTCAGTATTAGTAATAGAAAGCGTTAAGCTTAGCTAAAGGTACGCTTGCTTGGTGCTCCACTTTTTGGGCGATCAGAAAAAGAGCTTTTTGGTCCACGAGCGTCAGGTTTTGAAAAATTGCTTCTTCCTTCTCCGCTAGCGCCACCGCTTCTTGCTCCGCCTCTAGAAGCACCGCCACCGGCACCACCGAAACCACCGCTTCTTGCTCCGC
>JBAXJB010000016.1:0-32649 GCA_037138055.1 Alphaproteobacteria bacterium
TTTTAGTGGAACTTTTAATTGTCGTTTCAGGTATTTCTAATTGTCGCTGATCAGACCCAAAGAATGAAGCTGAAATTATTTCAATATTATCTCTGAACACATTAATTCTTTAACTAGACATAGTCTTGTGTCGACCATCAGATAGGTTTTAATAAAAAATACCGGTAAAAATGTTATTTCACGGTAAAGATTTTTCTAGAAATCACAATCTGTACGGAAAGCAGAATAACTTATGTACTCGTCTATGTCGTCAGGCTCAGGTTTCATATTACTATCTTCAATTACGTGGTACTCAATTTTCTCATATGGAGAGAACACACTATTAAAAAGCGCAGTTTTTATTGCTAGATTTTTAACTATCTTTTTTTGCTCTTCGTGCTTTAAGCTCTCTCATTTCTGCTTGTCGTCTGATTTCTTCTCGCACCCTGAGCACTTCTTTACTTGGTTCGCGCAAAGGAGGGATTGTGTAAGCTTTACTCGTGATTGCAGAAACTAAAGGAAAAACATCCGCCGATAAATGCGTGAACATCAATGAAACAAATACAATTAATTTAAACATAAACAAATATATTTTAATTTTATTTATTTTATAATTATAATATTTAATATTTCGTTAATGTAGCCCTAATTCTCGCCAATGCGTTGAGCTAGGCTTGCCTCTAGAAACACATCAATATCACCATCAAGCACACCTTGGGCATTGCCGCGCTCTACGCTTGTTCTGGTATCTTTTACCATTTGGTATGGTTGTAGTACGTATGAACGAATTTGGTGTCCCCAACCGATGTCAGTTTTTGAGCTATTGCTAGCGCTCATTTTTGCTTCACGTTCACGAAGTTCAAGTTCATAAAGTCTAGCACGCAGCATGGCATAGGCTTGTGCGCGATTACGGTGTTGTGATCTGTCGCTTTGACATTGCACCACAATGTTAGTTGGCAGGTGCGTAATGCGAATGGCACTTTCTGTTTTGTTAACGTGCTGTCCACCTGCACCAGATGCGCGGTAAGTATCAATTCTTAAATCTTTTTCTTCAATTTGAATATCAATATTTTCATCAACTTCAGGGTACACCCAAACGGACGCAAAACTTGTGTGGCGACGTGCGTTTGAATCAAAGGGAGAAATGCGCACTAATCGATGCACACCGCTTTCAGTTTTAAGCCATCCGTATGATCTGAATCCATCAACTTTGATGGTAATTGATTTTAGGCCAGCTTCTTCCCCTGGACTTTCGTCTAAAATTTCAAGTTTGTACCCTTTGCTGTCAGCCCAGCGGGTGTACATGCGTGCCAGCATTTCTGCCCAATCTTGGGCTTCTGTGCCACCAGCACCGGCGTTGATTTCAATGAAAGCATTGCTAGAGTCAGCTTCACCTGAGAGCAGGCTTTCTAGCTGCAGTTTAAGAGCTTTTGCGCATAAGACGTCTAGCTCTTTTTCTGCTTCTGCTTCTGTGGAAATATCTTGCTCTGCTTCTGCTAACTCAATTAATGTTACGGCATCTTCAAGGTCTTGTTTTAAATCGGTGACTCGTTTTAAGGCTGTCCTTAGTGTATCGCGTTCTTTTAGGATTTTTTGAGCAGCAGCAGGGTCATCCCACAAAGTAGGTGATTCAGCTTGTTCATCAAATGTTTGCAGAGTTTTTTGAGCTGTGTCCCAGTCAAAGATGCCTCCGTAATAAGGTTAATGCTTGTTCAACCTGATTAACTTTGTGGATATGCTCGGCCTTCATAATAAAAATTCCAAGAACTAGTGAAGTTTAATGATTTTCAGTGTAACCACAATAATGGCTCTCGTGTGCTAATGCAACTATTGAGGAGGTGTTTTCTTGCCCTTAAAGCCTTTTGCCACAACATACATTTCGGCAGAGTCTTGGCGACTTGAGTCAGGTTTAAAGTGGACAACTTTGGAGAAGTGAACTTTAAGCTGTTTTAACAATTCCCCTTCTGTGCCACCCCTTAAAACTTTTGCGATAAACGATCCATTTTTTGCTAAATGGTTGATTGAGAAATTAAGAGAAGCCTCTAGAAGATTAAATATGCGTATATGGTCAACTGCTGGAATGCCGCATGCTGCTGCTGCCATGTCAGACACAATAACATCGGCAAGCTCTATGTGCTGTGATAATTGCTGTTGAATGGCTTCGTCTTCAAAGTCACCTTTGATGATCAATACATTTGGGTTACTAAATGGATCAATGTCTTGTAGATCAAGGGCAATTACTTTGCCTTTATGAGAAACTTTATCGGCAATGACCTGGGTCCAACCACCAGGGGCTGCTCCCAAATCAATAACAGTTTGTCCTGATTTTAAAATTTTATATTTTTCATCAATTTCTATGAATTTAAAAGCAGCTCTTGAACGGTAGCCTTCTTGCTTTGCTTTTCGCACAAAAGGGTCGTTAAGTTGGCGCAAAAGCCAATCACGCGATGACTGGGTCCGCTTCTTTTTTGATTTTAAGATTACGCGCCCAACTGGATTTCTCATGCATCACTTAACAGTTGTTTTTGTTTTAAAAGTGTTTGCAGTTCTCCATTTTGAAACATTTCCCGAACGATATCGCATCCACCAATAAATTCACCTTTTACGTATAGCTGAGGAATTGTAGGCCAGTTAGTATAGTCTTTGACGCCCTGACGAAGAGTTGGGTCAATGAGCACGTTAACATCTTTGAATGGAATACTTAGCTGGTTAAGAATCTGAATAACAGTTGCTGTGAACCCGCACATGGGCATAGCTGCTGTTCCTTTCATGAATACGACAACATCGTTTCCTTTAACTAATTCGTCAATTTGTTGACGTGCGTCACTCATGAAATTCTCCCGAAATATAATTTGTTTTTATTGATAAAGCGTGAATATCATAGTCCTTAAGAGCAGCATAAACTTTTTGGTGTTGCTGTATACGACTAAGACCTTCAAAGGTTGCGCAGGTTATTTCTACTTGGTAATGATCATTGTCTCCTGCCGTATCGATAACAACAATTTTTCCACTCGGAAAGGCTGTTGATAGGCAATTTTCAAGATCAGATTGCAGAATTGGCATTAAGCGGCTTCCTGAATTGTTTCTTCTTTTTTTAAATACTCCAGCAATCCAAACCGGCGAGCTACTTCTGTGCAGCCAGTCCAATTGGTTCCAAGCCCTATGCTAGAATCTAGTCTTTCACCAGATTCAGCATCGATAATCGATGAAGAGTCCAACCCAAAAGCATCAATTAAAATAAGTTTTGTCGCTTCAAAAAAGTCAGCTGAAAAAACACGGCCAAATTCCAGACAGTAATTTGCTAATCGCAAATTTAAAGCGGAAAATTGTCCAAGCAAAAAATCATTAATACGACGAATGGCACTAAATAATACTTCAAGTTCTTCTTCTTGAACCCAACCTAGAGCGTAAGCATGTTGAGGAGCAATAACTGTCTGAACGCCGTCTTTATTTTTTAAATATAATTCAATAATTGGTTCGCTAATCACCATGCCCGATTCTAGGTTAAAAAGCTCAGCCAAGGAATCAATGGCAATATTGTGTACACGAAAACGAAATGGCATTGGATCAGCCAAACGAACAAGTTGTTCTCGCATATTCAAGCGCTTAATAAGATGTGTTTCAACACCAATTTGATTTAAACGTTGCATTAGTAGTTCAGAAAAACGGTTATTCAATGCACCATGAGCACTAGATGCTTGCAAATCTTCTTTTTGGTCAAGGCTGTCCTTGAAATACAAAACCAATGTTCCTGGTTCAGGGCCATCAAATAATATTTTAGTTCGGCCGTTAAATAATTCTTTACGGCGAGTTTGTTGACGAGCGGTGGTAAAATTTTGGACGTCTTGTGTCACTAGAGACCTCAACCAGACTGACATTACCTTGCTTTACATATAGCAAGCCTATGCCCAATTTACAAGTTTTTCGTTGTATATCCACCATTTTGTGGGGGATTTAGCACTATTTAAATTGAGAACTGGCGGAGAGAGGGGGATTCGAACCCCCGATAAGGTTTAAACCCTATGACGGTTTAGCAAACCGTTGCCTTAAGCCACTCGGCCATCTCTCCGTGTTTATATTTGTATTATCCCAGCTAATAGTTGTCAACTAAAGAAGTTTAACAAATTGTTAAGAATCTCATTGGCTGTTAATAAAAAACATGCTTAAATATGCACGTAAGTCTTTTTTACTTGGTGTTTATATGGGTAGTGCTGCAGTGAAAGTGCTGGATGATATTGAAATGAATACAGTGCCTCAAACATTGGGACTTATTTTTAAAACTGAAAGGACCAAGCAAAAATTAACACTTGAAGTTATTTCAGAGCAGCTGAAAATTCGTAAAATTTTCTTACAAGCTATTGAAAACGAGCAATTTGACGAATTGCCTGGTGGAGTATACACCATTGGTTTTATCCGTTCGTACGCAAAGTATTTGAATCTTGATCAAGAAGCAATTATTGAACAGCTTAAAGATGAAAGCTTTTTTCTGCCGGCTCCTTTGAAAAGTGTGGGAGATGAGCAGCATTTTCCAACTAGCAGATTTGTTCCTAGCGGTATGGTTTTTGTTGGCTTGCTTTTACTTGCCTTGTGCGCGCTATCTGCATACTTTTTCTTAGATGAATCTCCACAGCTTCATATTAATTGGCCTAGTACGGATTCGAAGACAACTTTGTAGACTATCGTATATCTTAAAGTATTCTTGTTTTTTTGTACGCTTGAAGGGCTCTGTCCCTTGATTCCTTTAGGTTAATTATAGGATTGGGATAAGTCTTCCCCAAATCAATTTTGCAAGCTTTTAAAATAGTTGCGGGTGTCTCCCAAGGTTTGAATAAATATTTGTTAGGAAGTTGACTGAGTTCAGGCACAAAATGCCGTGTATATTGTCCTTCTGGGTCAAATTTTTCTCCCTGAGTTATTGGATTGAATATTCTAAAATATGGAGCAGCATCTGCTCCTGTGCCAGTAATCCATTGCCAACCTGCGCTGTTATTTGCAAGATCTGCATCAACTAAACAATCCCAAAACCAATCACGTCCATGATGCCAATGAAGCAATAAATTTTTTACTAAGAAAGATCCTACAATCATTCTTACTCGATTGTGCATGTAACCTGTTTGCCATAATTCACGCATACCTGCATCAATAATAGGATACCCAGTTTTTCCTGCTTTCCATGCTTGTAAAAACGCATGATTATTAGTCCATGGAAATTTATCAAAAGCACCCTGAAAATTTTTATGTGGCAAATTAGGAAAATGATAAAGTAGAGAATGAGAAAATTCTCTCCAACCGAGTTCACTTAGGAAGCAGTCAACATCAGCTGTATAGCCTTGATCCATATTTTTAATTTGAGCACTATACCATGCTTGATTAGGAGATATTTCTCCAAAATGTAAGTGAGGAGATAGTCTGGAAACATTTTTTTTGAAGGGGTAATTTCTATTTTCTTTATAATTTTTCAAGCCATTATCAGCAAAATTTATTAATTTTTCTTGAGCAGCTTTTTCACCAATTTTCCAACATGATTCTATAGATTTTTTCCACCTAGCAGATGGTAATAAATTAAGATTCTCTATAGTTGTATTATTGTGAATATCTTTCACTAATTCCAAGCTCTCAGGCTTAGGAATAGGAATTCGAGGTGCTGCAGCTTGCAAACACCCCCTGGTATAAAAAGGAGTGAATATTTTATAAGGAGTGTTGTCCTTTTTTAAATTTTCCCATGGTTCCCAGAGTAATGATCCATTAAAACTTTTGCATTCAATATCTTTTTTTTCAAAGCTTCTTTTATGATCGAATCATTTTTGATGCGCCATGGCTCATAACATCTGTTCCAATAAACGGTATCTGCAGGGGTATTTTGAAGTATTTTTAAAAGAACTTCTTTTGAATTTCCGACATACACATTTAACGAATTTGATAGGCATTCATTCAAAGCGTTCAGAGAATGATGCAACCATAGGCGACTAGCACTGCCCATTTTGAATGATTCTGCTTCAAGGTCATCTAAAATATAAATAGGTAACACTTTACCGTTTTTAGCAGCTTCAAAAAGCCCAGGATTATCACTAATTCGTAGATCTTGGCGAAACCAGAAAATAATTATTTTGCTTATCATAAGTTACCTCTTGTCGCCGAGACTGTGCGAGCAAATTGAGCAAATGCTCTTGCAAATATTTTAAGAGTTTTGTACAACTGCAATCGATCCTTGAAATTTTAGTTTATTATGTTCTTATCTTTTTTTAAAAATATCACACTACTGATTACGTGTGTTGTGCTTTTTTCGTTTGGTGGTTACGCAAATGGTGACGATTTAAAAAATACCGATCCAAATCAGCCTTTAGAGGATAGCATAAGTTTTTGCATTAAAGATGTTCAAGAAAAACTATGGATAGCACAATTAGAGTTTGAGCAAGAAGAAAGGAAATTTGAAGAAAATGATTTTTCGGGTTCCTATTTTGAAGGAACTGTTTATACTCCATCTCCTAAAATTTCTCGAAAAACACATCTTGCGCATGATCAAAAATCGCTTGCTACAGCAAAAGTCACGCTTGGTTGGATTGCAAAAAAAACGGAAAATATCAGAAAAAAAGTAAAGACAAGCGCTGCTAGAAAAACTTTAGAGACCATTGTAGCAGAAGCTTGTATAGAAATAAGTGATATTGAAAAAGCATTGAATAGATGGTCTAAAAAACTCCCGAAAAAATACCCTGTGAATGCAGTTGATTTTGAGCTTCATGACCGTTTTCATAAAGCTTCGCCAAAGGCATTTTCTGTTTTGCTTGCACATATGAACCCTGGAATTTTAGTAGGATCTGCAGATGAGCAAGCTGACATGGAAACTTTGTGTGATTATTTTTGTGCAGTTGATTCAGTGCTTGACGATTTTTTTGAAGAGAGAGGCTTTTATGGAGCCTTAAGAAATAAATTCGTTAAGTGTTATGATGCTGTTCCGAAAATAGACATTGTAGCGCGGGCTAAAATTTTGAAATATATTAACTCTTTTGGTCAGCGCGCACTTGTTGCTGTTGATGATCCAGATGACTACGAAGAGCAGTATGCTGTTGTTGATTTAACAAAAAATTATGAACTGGCAATACAATTGGGATTTGTTGATAGAACAAAACCCACTCCTCAGAAATTTATATTTAAAAGCACAGGTGCTTTTGAAAGATTTGATTCTTTTGCGAAATTGGCTCCCTGTGTATTTGAGTTTTGTGCGAATCAAACTTTAGTGGCAATTGAAAGTACCCTGCAAATAAAAGGTTGGGATCGTTGGGTGCAGAGAGGTAACGGTTATATTCGCAGTTTGAATGCACAAGGAAACCAAGTTATTTGGGTTGATCCAAGTGGTTCAACATCTTTGCGTTTAAAAACTGCTAGCAAAGAATTTACGGTGGGTTTTTTGTCGGAATATATTTCACCTAATGCTTTGTATAAAGATTATTCAAGCTATCTTTATAGCGAGCAAACTGAATTAGTGAAGTATGCTCTGTACGAAAATATGTCTTTTTTTGTGCCTGCTCGTCACATTGCATCTGGAATAACTTTGTTTTGGGCATGTGCAGGAGAAACACTGCGAAATGCTCTTATGAAAAAAGCTCACAAAAAATATCGTTAAGCAACGTCAAGTTCTGAAATAGTTCCTGTTATAGTGTTGATGACATCATTCAGCAAGCTGGCGTCATCTCCTTGTGCCATAATGCGAATTAGTGGTTCTGTTCCAGACTGTCTAACAAGTAATTTGCCAAATTGATCTAGGCGCATTTTAGCGTCATCAATAACTAATCTAATGCGATCATCGTTTAAGTTAATGGCGTGCTTCGTGCGTATGTTGCGCAGAATTTGTGGCACAGGTTCAAAAGTATTCCCAATAGCGCTTGCTGGCATGTTGGTGGCCACCATTAATGCAAGCACCTGTAGTGCTGCTAACAATCCATCACCTGTAGTTGTATAGTCGCTTAAAATAATATGACCAGATTGTTCCCCGCCAACATTACATCCTTTGAGTTGCATCATTTCTAATACGTGCTTGTCACCAATATTAGACCTGTATAGCTGCAATCCTTTGCAAGAAAGGTACCTTTCCAGACCAAGATTTGACATGTGCGTGGCAACAATGCCATTGCCTTTTAAAAGATCTTGTTCATGCCAAAGCTTTGCAATCAATGCCATGATTTGATCGCCATCTAACACATGACCATTTTCATCAACAGCAATAAGTCGATCAGCATCTCCATCAAGAGCAATGCCGATGTTAGCCTGATGTTCCAGCACAGCTTGTTGTAGAGCTGAAGTGTGTGTTGCTCCGCAATCTAAGTTAATGTTAACGCCGTTTGGTGTGTTGCCTATGGCAATAACGTCTGCTCCTAATTCCCATAATACTTGGGGTGCAACTTTGTATGCAGCTCCGTTTGCGCAATCTACGACAATTTTTAATCCATCAAGTCGCATTCCTTTTGGAAAACTTGATTTCACAAATTCATTGTAGCGCCCTAATGCGTCATCAACGCGTCGTGCTTTTCCAAAATCTTTGGCTTTTGCTAAAGAAAAATTATTTTTATAAGTTAGTTCTTCAATATATTTTTCACTTTGGCCATTAAGTTTAAAGCCTTGGGCATCAAAAAATTTAATACCATTATCTTCGAAAGGATTGTGACTTGCAGAAATCATGACACCTAAGTGAGCACGCAGTGTGCGTGTTAGCATCGCCACAGCAGGAGTGGGAAGAGGTCCTAATAGCATCACGTCAACACCCATGCTTACAAAGCCAGATGTTAAAGCAGATTCCAGCATATATCCAGAAAGCCGTGTGTCTTTGCCAATGACAACTGTGTGTCTGTGTTGTGATGACGACGCAAGTTGCGTGTTTTCTTGTAAGTATTGCGCAGCAGCCATGGCAACTTTTAAAATTACATCAGCAGTCATTGGTGGCTCATTAACGGCTCCACGAATACCATCTGTTCCAAATAACTTCATGATTGCTCCTCCGGTTGCTGCAGGTGCTCGGATGTTATCCATCCTCCACCTAATACTTGATCGTTTTCATAAAATACACAAGCTTGCCCAGAAGCAACGCCGTATTCTGCATTTTCAAATGTAACTTTGGCACAAGTTGGTCCAGTCACAGTAACTGTTGCATGCACTGGAGAATGAGTTGATCGTACTTTTACCATGCATCTTAATCCATCGCGAAAATGCTCAAGGCCTCTTAGCCAATTCATTTCTTTTAAATGAATAGTGTTAACTGCCAATGCTTCTTTAGGGCCTACCCATACTTGATGTTTTATAGGGTTTAACCTAATTACATAAAGTGGCTCAGGGGCAGAAACTCCAAGGCCCTTGCGCTGACCAATGGTGTAATTAATAATTCCTTCATGACGACCTAGCACAGTGCCATTAATATGAATAATGTCGCCAGCATCTAGCGCGCCTGGTCTTAGTTTGCTAACAAGGTTTGCGTAAGAACCATTTGGCACAAAACAAATGTCTTGGCTATCTGGTTTTTCAGCAACGGTTAAACCAAACCTAGCAGCATGCTCTCTGGTTTCATGCTTTGGAAGTCCACCTAAGGGGAATCTCAAATAATCAAGCTGCGCTTGAGTTGTGGTAAATAAAAAGTAGCTTTGGTCACGGCTATGGTCTAATGCCCTGTGCAGTTCGGCACGTTCATTTACAAATCGTTGAACGTAATGTCCAGTCACCAGGGCCCTGGCATCAAGATCGCGGGCTGTTTGCAGCAAGTCTTTGAATTTTACTTGTTGGTTGCAACGCACGCAGGGAATTGGTGTTTCCCCTTGAAGATAAGAGTCAACAAAATCATCAATGACTTTCTCGCGAAAAACACTTTCGTAGTCTAATACATAATGAGGAAACCCCATTTTGTCTGCAACGGTTCTGGCGTCGTAAATGTCCTGCCCAGCGCAGCAAGCGCCCTTTTTATTAATCATGGCGCCGTGGTCATACAGCTGCAAGGTAATGCCCACGACATCGTATCCTGCTTCAACCATTAAGGCAGCAGCAACTGATGAGTCAACGCCGCCAGACATTGCTACAGCGATACGCTCTCCTGGACTTACGCCCTCAAGCGTGAAGTGTTTTTGTGGGATTTTTATCGACAAGTTTGTATACGGCATAAATAATCATCAACGGGTAAAGCCACTCTAAAATACTGCCTAAGAAATTCATAATTTTTCCGAATCCAAGCATAGACATAGCAAAACCCATGCATACACTTGCAGTTAAACAAATATGGCGATTTATTTGTTTTTTTAAAATATCTTTGTACAAAAATTCTGTCCACATAGTTGTAAGCAATGTGGCTGTTGCCATGCATGAAACGGCTAACGTTATGCTAACAATTGGCAATGCATAAGACCCTAACGCTTTTTGTGCAATGGCTGCCAAATATTGTTCTTGTCCCAATCCAACAAGATCGGCAGCGTAATGTGCTCCTAAGGCCATGAAGCCGTAGTAAACAGCGCACAATATTCCGCCACCCAAAATACTGGACAGTGTGCCCATTTTGAATAATTCTTTTTTACTTAATCCTGCTTTAGATTTTTTCTTTAAAAATTCATAAACGCTAATGGCAATGAGTGGAGCGCCCATTAAGTCCATAGTTTGGTAGCCAATTTCTAAGCCGTATCCAAAACATTCTTTTACGGCCATTGAAACTTGCTGCATAGGTGGAGCAACCCAAAGTCCCATGCAAATAAGAAAGGCAATACCACCCAGTTTAAACGGTGTTAAGAATACTCCAATAATTTCTACTAAACGATTGCGCTGCCAGCAAAGACCAAGCAATCCAAGGCTAAAAAGGCCTGAGAAAATCCAAACAGGAAGAGATGGATACATAAGGTTGAAACCACCAAAAGAAACCAGTATGCATCTAGGGACCACGCCGAATGGTCCAACCAGCATAAATATTAAAAAATTAATGGCGAAAGCGCCTGATTTTCCAAGGTTTGAATAATATACATCACGATTTCCCTCACTGCGAATGAATCCCATGACACCAATAAATGGGACTATTACAGCGGTAATAATCCATCCTATTAACGTGTATGAAAACATGCCCTGAGTCTTGAATCCTGCCGCAAGTGGGAATACCAAATTTCCGGAACCAAAGAACATAGAGAACATGGCAAACCCAGCGGTAAGAACAATACGAAAAGATGACATTAAATTATTCTCCCTATTCTTAAGGTATACATATAAAGATTTTTAAGGAAAATTACAAGGAAAAATATATCCGAAAGTATATTCATACGAAGTATCGTTTGATCAAATAAGAAACAATATTGTTGATTTTAAATCTTTGATTTCATAGTTAATTGAGTTCTTTGCAAAATATGAGGAGCTAATTTATTTTGGCAAGTAGTTTAGCGTTTGCTTCTTCTATTTTTGGGATCCAGAAGGTTTTTTGCGATTCACTTAATGAAAGTGCAGTAGTATTAGCTTTTTCAAAATAGAGTGTTGCTAAATTTTTAAGCGTCTCTTTTCGTGTCGAATGACTTTCGTTGCAATAGCTCCAATAGTAGCATTGTGCAGTAGAGAGTAAAAAATCAACACGCACTTCTATTGGGCTATGCAGAGCGACATCCGCAAATAAGGTGCCACTTTTTAGAAAGGAAGTGGCGGCCAAGCTACTTAAACCAAAATCGCGCAAGTTCATTCCTAATCTAATATAGCATCCTGCCATATCTAGAGGGCTTTGTTCATGAGCAACGAACCCTGATGACAAAATTAATTCTTCAGGAATATCATGACGTAGAGAAGCAGAGAGTTTAGGTTTAATTTCTTGAATGGCAGCATGTTGTATCTGGGTTAGAAGGCTGCTTGCACTTTCCCCACTAACTGCAGCAAAATCAGAAGCAGGAATTATAGTTTGAATAGTGTTGAGAATTTTTTCAGCATCATCTGGATTAGCATTGCGAATATTTTCTGAAAATCTAGCTATAACTAAGCGTCTGCATGCAGCATTGAAATTCTCTGCATTGCTTGTTTGTAAGGAAAATCCTGTGCGCATTTGAGGAATGTCAGATCCTGAAATTCCTTCAGAAAGATCTTTTGCGATAAGATTTTTGATTAACGTAAATGTTATTAATAGTATTACTAAGCCGAGCATGAAAAATTCTCATATTTGTATGGCTTACTAATAAAATAACAAAAAACTAGTTAATAAATGTTTAATAATTCAAAAAATAGATTTTCTATTAATTCAGATGGGGGTGTTTTTAAGGAAGAGCTAAGCTGAAGGAAACGCCTTCGTTAATGTTCAAAATTCTGAAATTAAAGAAGGCGTTTGAGTCTTATTTTGCAGGAGTTGCTGCAGGAGCAGTTGCGTCAGCTGCAGGAGCAGCCGCGTGTGCATCAGCCGCTGGAGCTGCTGCGTGTGCATCAGCAGCAGGAGCTGCATGGTCGTGAGCTGCAGCAGCAGGAGCTGCGTGTGCATCAGTATGACCCGCAGGAGCAACTTCTTTAGTAGCTTCTACTGGTGCTTTATGGTCATCTTTCTTTTCGCAAGCAACAAACGCAACGCTTATAGCAGCTAGAGTTAAAAGAAATAAACTTTTTTGCATGATATCCTCAAATTTTAAAATAAAAGTTTTAACTACTTCTCACTATAAATCAATTTCTTAAAAAAAGCGTGACTTTTTTTAAGAAAAAGAATTTTTTTGTATAAAGGTAGTTATTCCTTGAATAAATCGGCATTTAAACATCCTATATTTTTTGAGTTGGTATCCCTTTTTTATTAATGAAAAGAAAATTAAACATAATTAATCACTTTTTTCAGTGGAATTTTCGTAAGATCTTTATCGATTTCCTTCACTACTTTAGAGAAAACATTGGGTGATAAATGTTGTCGCAAACACCCCAACACCGCCGGGGCAGCAATTAAAATTAATTTGTCGTAATTTTTGACGGTGTTATCAAGAATGGTTGCTATTTCGACAGCAAATGCTTCTTTTTTAAAGTGATACCAATCAGAATGAGTAGGGTAACTATGCGTTCCTTTGATTGCAATGCCTTTACTTACTCTGCCTGGTGTAGATGCACCTTTATCTTGATGGATAGTAATATCATCGATTGAGTGACGAGTAGCTAATATTGGTGTTAAATTTCGGTTACTTTTTGTTAGAAATTTGGCGCGTGCGCCATCTGCAATTACTACACAAGTGGTTTGTTCTTTCATTCGGTTCACTCCCAATAATTTTGTCAAAGATAGAAGATTTAAACTCAAATGAATGAGAGAAAGAAAAGGAATTTTTTACGCAACTCGAGTAAATTTGTTTTTGTCATTAATTTAATTGTACAAAAAAAATACTTTTCCTTTAATTTTTTGTCTACTCACCCCAGTTCACATGACCGTAAGCAGCTGTTTGAAAAACATAAAAAACTTATGAAAAGTTAGAATTCAGCAATGAAGATCTGAAAAACATAAAAAAAGTATGAAGAACAAAACAGTAGTATTTTCAAAACAGTCTTCAAAAAAGAAGATTTTATTAAAGTATTGAATCATAAAAATCAGCGTAGTTTTGAGCGCATTGCTGCAATGTAAAATGCTGAGCGATTCGTTCTTTGCCTGCTTGACCAAAACGAGTTCGCAGTTCAGGAGCAAGCGCCATTGATAATAATGCGCTGCCTAACGACTCAGGATCTTGTGCTTTTACTACTAGGCCGGTTTGCATGTCTTCTACAGCTTCTGCATTGCCGCCTACGTTGGTTACAACCATAGGTAAGCCTGCTGCCATTCCTTCTAAAATGGCATTTGAAAATCCTTCTTCATGGGAGCACAAAATGCCTATGTCAGCAGCTGCTAGTAATTGTGGAGTGTCTGATCTTTTGCCCAGAAACTCCACGTGGTTGTTAATGCCTAACATTTGAGAGTGTTCTTTTAATTGACTTAAAATTCCATTGTCATTTCCAACACAAAGTAGTTTCCATGATTTTGGTAGTTGCGAATGAATTTTCCCCAAAGCATTTAGTAAATCAAGGTGTCCCTTATAAGGAATAAGATTGGCAACAATGATGAATACCAGGGCATCTTGATTTATGCTAAGGTTGTTACGCAGTTCTTGTTTCGTGAGTAAATTTTGAAATGGCCAAAGATCAATGCCATTATAAACAAGGCTAGTGTTGTTGGAGGTGAAACCTTCTTCATAAAGCTGTTGCACGACGGCTTTACTGTTTCCCAAAGCAGCAGTCGTGAATCGATGCATTAAGCGTTCAAGCGTGCCTAAAATTGGGCGTCGTTGTTGATAATCATTTAAGCTGCGACGACTCATGATCATAGGGCCTGAAAAAAATGTGAGACGTGCAGCAACCGCTGTTAATAAATAGGCTTCAGGTAGAAAAACATGCCTGATTGCCTTACGATTTTTTAAAAAATTTACCGTCAATCTAGTCAATGAAATAATAAGGCGAATTGGTTTGCGTAAGGTGCGGGGAAGCCAATCAAGGTTTTGCCCTAAATATACTTCAATACCAGCAGTATCAAATATAGGTTTTAAAGGTGCTTTGTCTGACAAAACATGGACTTTTATTAAAAAACCCATGTTTTTAAGCGCAGGTAAAACTTGGCTTAAATGACGTTCTGCACCGCCAACTTCTAAACTTCCAATAATAAATTCAATTGATTTCATGGGGTGAAACGCCTTACCCAAACATCGGGTTTTTCAGAAACTAAATGTGTAAATTGTTCGGCTAGTGCTTGCAGAAGTGTGGTTAACCATTCGTGGTCAGTTGATGGAAATGCTGAAAGTACATGAGGGGTTACCAAGTGTCTATCGCCAGGGTGACCTATGCCAAGACGTAATCGCCAGTAATTATTGCCAATTGATTGGTCAATGCTTTTAAGGCCATTGTGTCCGCCGGCCCCTCCACCAAGCTTTACTTTAATTTGCCCTGGAACTAAATCAAGGTCGTCATGAATGACAATCACTTGTTCGGATTTTAATTTATAAAAAGCCATAGCAGATTGTACTGAAGCTCCAGACAAATTCATAAAAGTTTGAGGTTTTAGCAAGCCTACAGCTGTGTCATTAATTTTGTATTCGCTGTACTCGCCTTGAAATTTTTTTTTGAAAGAAGGAAAGTCGTATGAACATCCTATGGCATCGATAGCCATAAAACCAATATTGTGCCTTGTCATTAAATACTGTTGGCCCGGATTACCCAGGCCAACACATAACAACATTATAAAACCCCTTTAAGCAGCAGGAGTTTCTTCAGTTTTTTCTTTTTCTTCTCCAGCAGGAGGAACAATTGTCACCAAAGTATAGTCACGAGTAGGATGTGCTGCTTTAGCGCCTTTTGGCAATGCAACAGCATCAAGATGTAAGCTTTGGTTAATGTTCATTCCAGCTAAGTCTATTGAAATTTTTTCTGGAATTGAATCAGCTGGGCAAGTGATTTCTAGATTGTGAATAATAACGTTCAGCATACCGCCAACTTTTAAGCCAGGAGCTTTATCTTCGTTAATATACTCCACAGGAACGGACACGTTAATTTTTGAATCTTTGTCAACGCGCTGAAAATCAACATGCAAAGCAACATCAGTTACTGGGTGAAATTGAACATCACGAGCGATCACTTGAACTTTAGTTTTGTCCATTTCAACAGAATAAACGCGACTAAAGAAGCCAGGTTTTTGAATTTCTGCGTTAACAGCTTTTAAATCAACTGCTATAGGTTGTGGCTCATTTTTGCCGCCATAAATAATTCCAGGGATTTTTCCTTCGCGACGTAATGCACGTGCAACACCGGTTCCGGTTCCTTGGCGCTCTTCAGCTTTCAATGCAATGGCTTGTGCCATGATAACTCCTAAAACATCTGATTTTTAAATATATTTAGTTATTACTAGCGATTTTTCAGGTTTTTTTCAAGGCAAATTTATTGGGTCAAATTTTGGATGGTTATATTTATCGTTGAAAAATGATAGATTACAAAGAATTAGGCAGATTTTTGTAATTTCGTAACGTATGTGATAATTGCTTGGTGCCCATAGAAATTTAACAACCATGAGGATTGCATGCGTTTCTTGACTTTGTTTTCGCCGATATTCTTATTTCTTCTTTTGTTTGTTGGCAGCGGACTTTTATTTACATGGCAAGGTGTTGAGCAGGCTTTTTATCAAATCGCTCCAACGGTTGCAATACTTCCTGCTATTCTACTTGCGTTCTTTTTGCTAAAAGGGCCAATGCAAGAACGCTTGCATAGCTTCTTGGATGGGTTAAGACATCGCGATATTGTTACCATGTGTCTAATATTTTTGCTGGCTGGTGCTTTTAACGTTGTGACGAAATCAATTGGTTGCGTTGATGCGACTGTTAATTTGGTTCTTTCACTTATCCCCACTCATTTCGTATTAATAGGCTTATTTTTAACCGCCGCTTTTATTTCAACAGCCATTGGCACATCTATGGGTACTATTGCGACCATGGGGCCAATAGCGGTGGGCATTGCAAATCATGGAGTTTTACCTATTGATTTAGGCATTGCAACGGTTGTGGGTGGTGCAATGTTTGGTGATAGCTTATCACCAGTAGGGGATACCACTATTGCTGCAGTTCTTTCTCAGGGGGCAGATTTTAGAAAAAAATTAATTTTGAACTCAATCGTTGCCTGTATTGCGGCCGTTATTATGCTTATCATTTTGTGGCTTATTCACACGCCGGCTGCAGATGCCATTGTGAAAGATTATGATTTGGTTCTAGTAATTCCTTATGTGGTGTTAGTTTTATTAGCTTTCGCCGGAATGCATGTTTTTCAAGTTCTGATCTCTGGCTTAATTGTGGCGGGATTGATTGGATTTTTTCACCATTCATATAGCGTAATTAGCTTTGCTAAAGATATCGCTAAAGGCTTTGAGAGCATGCAGGATATTTTCTTGTTGTCGCTTTTTGTAGGCGGGCTTGCAGGCATGTTAAAAGAGATGGGAACGATGAGGTATGTAGCTGATTTTATTGGCAAAGCTCATCATTTAAGTAAACGTTCAGCGCAATTAATCATTGGTGGATTAGTCTCAATTTTTGATGTTCTGATTGCCAATAACTGTGTTGCTATTATTTTTAGCGGTGAAATTGCAAAAACCATTGCGCACCGATATAAAATTCCTAATCATTATACCGCTGCATGGCTTGATATTTTTTCATGTGTGTTTCAAGGAATTATTCCTTATGGAGCGCAAATTTTATTGGCAAGCACTTTGTCAGGCGTGTCTCCATTGATAATTGCAGGGCAAGTATATTATTGCTACATTTTAGGTGTTGTTGTTATTGCTTACATTGCATTTGTTCCTGTTAAGAAAGAAGTCGTTTAAGTAGTTGATTAACTTATTAGTTGTGGTGCGTGAGAATGAATGAAATTAACATAGATAAGCTCATCAAGGCATTCGGAGTTTTTGAACGCTTCAGAACAGGCATGGTAACTGACCGTGATCAGGCTGGTGCAGTTCAGGCTTTTGAATTTTGTTATGAGTTAGCATGGAAAATAATGAAGCGCTTCTTAGAAACTCAAGGACTTGAGTGTGGTTCTCCTAAAGATACTTTCAGGAAAGCTGCTTTGGAAAAAATGATTGCTGATCCAGAATTGTGGTTTGAATTTCAAAAAAAACGTAATTTAACCGTGCATACTTATGAACAGGAAAATTTAGATATTATTGTCAGTATTTTTGATGATTTTTCAAAAGAAATAAATCGCCTTATTCAAAAATTGCAAGAACTTCAGAAATGCAAATAGACGAGTCTCATTTATCTATTATTTTGCAGATTTTAAAAAAATATCCTTATTCATTTCATGCTTTTGGTTCGCGAGTTAAAGGGACTGCAAAGCAATTTTCTGATCTTGATCTCGTATTTTTTGATGATATTCCTTGGAATGTGCGTGCGCATATAGATGAAGATTTTGAAGATTCTGACTTGCCATTTAAAGTTGATGTTATCGATTGGCAAATGTGTGACGCGCAATTTCGTGAAGCAATAAAGCCTGATTTGGTTTGTATTCAAGAAAAACCCAGCGGCATATAGTGCATGCTATTCATAGCTGTTGCTTTTATTGAATTTTTAGCAGGAATGGAAGTTGATATTTTCATTCCAAGCTATCCGGAATTACAACAACAGTTTTGTTTATCTCCCGCAAAAGTACAGCTGTGCTTAAGCCTGAATTTTATCACCTATTGTATTGGGTCATTATATGCTGGCCCATTGGGTGATCGTTATGGTTTGCGTAGGGTGATTTTATCAGGGCTGGTTATTTTTATAATCGGAAGCGTGGCGTGTTGCTTTGCTACAGATTTTTCATATATTTTATTGGGAAGAATTCTACAAGGGTTTGGCATGGCTGCGCCAGCTTGTCTTGGTTATGTGGTTGTTGCAGAGCGGTATCCCATTGAAAAACAAGCAGCAATGTTTGGCACATTGAATGGGTTTACAAATATTGCTGTGGCCATTGCGCCAGTAATTGGTAGTTATGTTGCTCTTTATGCTGGCTGGCGAGGTAATTTCGCAACTTTGCTATTATTGGCTTTAATGGCAATGGGCTTTTGTTTATTTATTATTCCCAAAGATAGTCGTAAAAACAAAGACGTTTCACTGTCGTTAAAGGCTTATAAGCCTTTTCTAAAATCAAAACTTTTTAAAAATTATTTAATGATTTTGTGTGTCTATAATTTTACATATTGGGTGTTTATTGGCATGGGGTCGATTCTTTATATAGAGGGATTTGGTGTTTCCTTGGCTAGCTTTGGTTATTACCAAGGGGCAGTTGCAGGTTCTTTTGCGCTGATGAGCCTTTTGAGCCCTAAGTTACTAAGTAAATTTGGGCATCAAAAATGTTTTAAAATATCAATTATTTTGATAACTATTTTTGCATCTTTAATTGGTTTAGTTGCTGTGCTTGATATTCGAAGTCCTTTGCTTATTACCGTGCTTATGTGTTTGCTTTCTATGCCTACTGTATTTCCTGTGAATATATTGTACCCCCTTTTACTTGATGTTGTCCCTAATGCAAAATCGCGCGCAGCTTCTGTGAATAATGTGGCTAGGTTGGTGGGCTCTGCTATTTGTATTGAATCAGCTAGTTATGTGTACAATGGCACTTTTCTGCAAATTGGTTTGTTGATTTTTGGGCTTTCAATTGTAGGGCTAATTTTTGCAAGATCAGTCAGTTATTGGAGAAAAGAAAATTCAGAACATGTAGTTTGATAGAGACTGTTTCGTTAAAGAAAATAACTTAACCATATTTTTGTAGAGATTAGGCTAAGCAAGAAATACAATGAAAACATTGAACTCTAGCTGAAGCTGATATATTTATGTTGTTTGTAGCTGTCGCCGTAATCTTTTTCTTAGCGGGAATGGAAGTTGATATTTTCATTCCAAGCTACCCAGAATTGCAACAACAATTTGGTTTATCTCCTGCAAAAGTACAGCTGTGTTTAAGTTTGAATTTTGTCACGTATTGCATTGGCTCATTATATGCGGGTGCATTGGGTGACCGTTATGGTTTGCGTAAGGTTATTCTCTACGGTTTAGCTGTATTCGTATTGGGGAGCATCGCATGCTGTTTTGCTGCAGATTTTTCATACATATTAGCAGGAAGAATATTGCAGGGTCTTGGTATGGCAGCTCCAGCCTCCCTTGGTTATGTGATTATAGCAGAACGATATTCGCCAGAAAAACAAGCGTCAATGCTTGGCACATTAAATGGTTGTATAACAGTTGCTATGGCATTTGCACCCGTAATTGGTAGCTACGTTGCAATTTACGCGGGTTGGCGAGGAAATTTTGCAGTACTGCTGTTATTAGCCTTGGTTGCTCTTGGTTTTTGTCTTTTTGTTTTGCCTGAGGATGATAGAAAAAGGGAAAATGTTTCTTTGTCATTATCAAGCTATCTGATACTTTTTCAGTCGAAGACTTTTTGTAAATATTTAGTAATTGTTTGTGCGTATATTTGTTCATATTGGACATTTATTGGTATGGGCTCAATTCTTTATATTGAAGGCTTTGGCGTGACGCTTGCTAATTTTGGATTTTATCAGGGGGCAATCGCAGGTTCGTTTGCAGTGATTAGCTTTTTGAGCCCTAAATTACTGAGCAAATTTGGGCATCAAAAATGTTTTAAAATATCAATTATTTTGATAACTATTGTTGCTGTATTAATAGGTTTTGCTGCCTTACTGGGGATTAATAATCCAGTGTTAATCACTACTTTAATGTGTCTGTTTGCATTGCCAATGGTATTGCCGGTTAATATTTTGTATCCACTTATATTGGAAGTGGTTCAGGAAACAAAATCGCGGGCAGCTGCCGTGGTAAACGTTGCTAGGTTGGTTGTGTCGGCAATTTGCATTGAATCAGTTAGTTATGCTTACAACGGTACATTTTTGTACCTAGGTTTATTAATTTTAGGGCTTTCTATCGTGGGGATGATTTTTGCAAGAAGTGTGAAACTTTCCGGGAAAACATTGAATTAAATAACCAAAATTCATCTGAATATCGATAACAAAGGCATCTGGTCAAAGTTCATGAAAAGTTTTATGATTCAACATTAATATAAATTATTCGATTTTTATGAAGATGAAAAAAATATTTTTAATAGCTTTCGCAACATTACCTTTGTTTTTAACAAGTTGTGCACCAAAATTAGGCGGCAGTGATTATTCTATGGCGGATGTTGGTACTAACAGTACAAGCCTTCGTGGGTCAATTGTAGCGGTGCGTGTTATTAACATAAATGCATCTCAACCAAACACTCCTGGTGTTGGTGCGGCAGCTGGTGCATTAGCAGGCGGCGCTACTGGTTATGTTGTCAGTAATGGCGGGATATTTACATCGGTTGCTGGTGGTTTATTAGGTGCTGCGGCAGGACATTTTGCTGAACAAGGACTAACCAATCAAGAAGGTTTTGAGTATACCGTTGATCTTGATAATGGTGAAGTGAAGACAATTGCTCAAGGGGCTGATCCAAAAATGTCAGTAGGGCAACGTGTTATCGTAATTTTGAACAATAAGGGTGCTGCAGGACAAGCTCGTTCACGTGTTATTCCTGATAACTCAGCACACTAGTTAGAGGGATTTATGGACGCGCAATCTGCAACAGTAGCAACCGCCGCTGCTATGCCAAGCATTCCATCTGCAAGTGATGTTGTAATGCAAACAATGGCGCAAGCTGGCCCTCAGGTGGCAAAACACTTGTCAATGTGGGATTTATTCTGGGGTGCTGATATCATTATTAAATTAGTGATGGCAGGCCTTATAGTTGCTTCAGTTTGGTCTTGGACAATTATTTTTCATAAGGTTATTCGAATGCATCGTTTGAGCGGCTTGGCTGATCAATTTGAAGAAGCTTTTTGGTCAGGCGGGCCTTTAGATGAGTTGTTTAATCGACTGCAAAATCGTTATACAGATCCAATGTCGGCAGTTTTTTGCGCAGCAATGCGTGAATGGCGCCGTTCAATTTCAAAAGGTTACACAAAAGCTGCAGGTATGCGTGGAACTTTAGAACAACGAATTGAGCGTGTTATGCACGTTACGATTGGTCGTGAGATGGATCAATTAGAACGGCATATGGGATTTTTGGCCTCTCTTGGTGCAAACGCAGTAATTATTGGTTTGTTTGGTACAGTTTTGGGTATTATGAATGCCTTTGAAAACATTGCGACCATGCAAAACACTAACCTTGCAGTAGTAGCGCCTGGTATTTCTGAAGCTTTGTTTGCTACAGCTATTGGCTTGATCGCAGCTATTCCAGCGGCAATTGCGTACAATAAATTGTCTAGCGATTTAAACAGATATGCTAATCGTCTAGATGCGTTTGTAAGTGAATTTAGTTCGATTATTTCTCGTCAATTGGAAGAAAGCTAATGGCAGGTCAATTAAGCCCTTTAAATAGACGTTCTGGACGCAGAAGAAGCACAGGATTTAACTCAACAATTAACATTACACCGTTGGTGGATGTAATGTTGGTTTTGTTGATTATTTTCATGGTGACGGCGCCTATGTTAACAGTAGGAGTCCCAGTTGATTTGCCAAAAACTCAAGCTGCACAAATGAATGATAGCATTGAACCATTAGTGGTAAGCGTTAACGCAAAAGGCGAGACATATATTCAAGAAGCACTGGTGCCTATGTCAGCTATGATTGATAGATTGAAAGCTATAACGAATAACAATCCAGAGGCGAAAATTTACGTAAGAGGTGATCAAAAAATTGCTTACGGTAAAGTGATGGAAGTTATGGGGGCGATTGCAGCAGCTGGCTTTCAAAAAGTTTCGCTGATTGCAGAGCTGCCATCATCAGCGCGGTAATTCATGCGTAAAGCAGTCCTTTATTCTCTACTTTTTCATCTTTTTATTTTAGTTGTTATCTATTCGGATATGCGTTTTGCTTTTTTTCAAAAAATGGAACCGTCACGAACGATGCTTATTGATTTTGTTGCTATTGGTGACAAATCAGCAGCGCCAAAACGTGCTGTTGCTCCAGCGCCAGATGAAGTAGCAAAAGAAGAGGGGCTCAAGGAAGAAATAAAAAAGCAAGTTACGCCAGAGCCTGAAAAACCTAAAGAACCCGAAAAGCAAAAAAAAGAAGAAAAGCCCAAAGAGACAGAGAAGCCAAAGGATAAGGAAAAACCAAAAGAAGAAACGGTTCCTTTGAAGAAGGATAAAGACAAACCTAAAAAAGAAGAAAAGAAAAAAGAAGAAGTTAAAAAACCTGATAAAAAAACGCCTAAAAAAGCTGAGGTTGATTTAACTAAGCCAAAGCCTAAAGGCACAAAAGAAGATGCAAAAGATAAAAAAGCCAAAGCTCGCAAAAAAAGCATGGATGATATTTTAAGTGGCGTAGTTAAAGATGATGCTGATGCAATCGACGATTTAATGAGCGATGATGGTGCCGATGTTGATGAGCTTGCACCAGTGGTGACGGCATCAGAAATAGATGCGGTTCGTGCAAAAATTCGCCCATGTTGGTCTGTTCCTGCTGGCGCTAAGGGTGCCAAAGATTTGATTGTTGATATTGATATGGAATTAAGTGCTGACGGTACCGTTATAAAGGCGGATATTGTCGATAAGCGTCGTATGGCGAATGATCCATATTACAACATTGCGGCAGAAAGTGCTCAGCGTGCTGTGCTTGATCCGAAGTGTAATCCGTTACCATTACCTAAGGGTAAGCATGATCAGTGGAAAAATTTGACTATGAGCTTTAATCCCAAGGACATGTTTTAAAAAATGACTAGGCGCATCTTCATTATTGCGGGAGAGGCCTCTGGTGATTTTTTGGGTGGACAGCTGTTGCAGTCACTTAAACAACAAAACTCGAATATTGAAATAGCTGGTATTGGCGGGCAGCATATGCACGCTCAAGGTCTAAAGAGTTTGCTTCCAATGGCTGATTTGTCACTTTATGGCCTGTTTGAGCTTCTTCCCCATTTATTTAATATTTTTAAACGTATTAAACAAACTAAGGAAGCCATCAAGGTTTTCAGACCTGATGTTTTAGTTACCATTGATTCACCAGGTTTTTGTTTCAGAATTGCTAAATATGCAAAGCAGTTGAATATTCCAGTAGTGCATTATGTGGCGCCATCTGTTTGGGCCTGGAAGCCAGGACGTGCTGAAAAGCTTGCGAAAAAAGTGACAGTAGATCATTTGCTGTGTTTGCTTCCTTTTGAACCGCCTTATTTTACCTGTCATGGCTTGCCATCAACTTTTGTGGGACATCCTGTTACTGAAGTAATACTGCCAGATGATACACATTTTCGTGAATCTTTGAAGATAAGCCGAGAAGCAACATTAATTTGTGTATTGCCTGGTAGTCGCAAAAGTGAAATTCAAAAACTATTGAAGATATTTTTAGAAGCTATATCGAAACTGCCATTGAATAGGCGCATTGAAGTGGTGCTCCCAACTTTACCGCACTTGGTGCCGTTAATTGAGCCGTTAATAAAAGATTGTGGTGTTCCGGTGAAAATTGTTACCACTGTTGAAGAAAAATGGCAGGCTTTTATGCAAAGTAGCATAGCCCTTGCTGCTAGTGGTACAGTGAGTTTAGAGCTTGCGTATGCTGGTGTTCCGCAGGTTATTGCCTATAAAGTTTCAAGGCTTACCTATTGGATAGCAAAATGCTTGGTCAAAACAAAATACGCAAGTCTTGTAAACATTTTGAACAACGCAATGGTAGTGCCTGAGTATTTGCAAAATCAATGTAATGCAGCATTTTTGAGCAAACAGTTAGATGCTATTTTGGCCGATAGCAAATACCAAAAACAAATGCGCCAAAAATATAAAGAAGCTATCAATGCTTTAAGGGTTTCTGATACGTGTTCTAGCGATGTGGCAGCATCGGTGGTAAGTAAGTTTCTTCGGTAGAAATTTAAAAAAACCACGAGGTTGCCCCCGTGGAATTTTTTTCTGGTAATTATTTCTAAATATCCTCTGCAGCTGCAGCTGCAACTGCAGTGGCTATGGCTGGTTTGCGCGCCTTAATAATCCAAGCATGACGGCGTCCATTGTATGGATTAACTTCGTGGTACTGCATAGCATCAGCAGCTACTTCAAATCCTATGGTTCGCAAGGCCTCTAACATAGCAGGGCCACGTGAATACATGCCATATATCCATTCGAACATATCAAGTAACATTGGAGCTTTTTCTTCTTTCATTTCTGAAACTAAATTTGAAACCACCCAAGAACTGCCTCGTTCAAAAATTTCAACTAATTTTTCTATAGAATTAGCAACGGCAGTAATGTTTGTTTGCCGGTCTTGGATGTTTGGTACTGTGAGTTCTTCGCCCGATGTCTTTCGTTGTTCGCTGCGTAAAATATTAAAAATATCTACTCTTTCACGATAGCTTCTACTTATAGTGAATGGGTCATATTGTTGCCATAACTGAGAAATTATTCCAGGATATCTGTGTTCAGGTGCTCTAGGGATTTTTCTCATTATATCAGTAGGAGTTAGCTTTCCTTCTGATCGTATTTTTTGTAGTGCTTCATTGCAAGCATCAGGAAGGCTAATTATATATGGCATGTGATCAATGATAAGTTCTGCACCTGGTGCTAAAACTTCATAAGCTCTCTGAATACTACGAAGTAAAAGAGGTGAGTAAGAAGTTTCTGAGAAACAAGATGGTAGCCATTCACACATTACACACTTTTGAGAATTGTCAGCAAAAGGAAGCGTCAACCAGTCTCCTTCTATGTGAGGCTGTGTAGTCCGGCAAGGTCCTCTATCAATGCTGATTACGTTTTCTTCAGGTTCTTCAGGAAAACTTGAAATATGAGAAAAATCTGCAGTATTTTGCCCAACAATTTCAGCAATCGGGCCTTGCATCTTTCCAGGTCCACGTACGCAACCAACAATTAAAGTTGCGCCATGAACATTCTCAGCTCTGAGTTCTGCTGTCTCTTTTTCTTCTGCTCCGTTAAGAAGGCAAAATGTTAATAGAAATAAAAATACGATATTCATTTGATTTCTTTTTTAAAATTACTCTTTTCATATAGAATGTTTCGTTTGATTTTTCAAGAAAAAACTTGCTTTCACCTATTAATTTGCGAACACTATAACAGTAGGCATTAATATTGATTGTCATTGCGTAATTCAATTGCAGATCAGGTTGATGAACTTATTGGACAAATTCAGAATATTGAAGAATTTGAACTGTATGGGTTTGTTGAGCGTTTAGAAGGGTTAAGCGCAGTTGTGCGTATTAATTCGCAAAAGGTTCACATTGGAACCCGTTGTTTGCTTCATCCTCAAAATAATCCTGCTGTACTTGGAGAGGTTATTGGTTTCAACCAAGATCTTGCTCAAGTGATGGCATTTCAAGACATGAAGGGGCTGCACCCTAAGTGCAAAGTAACGTTTCTAGAACATGGAACAACTATTTATCCTAGTTTGAATTGGCAAGGTAGAGTTATTAATGGTTTGGCAGAACCAATTGATGGTAAGGGCGTGTTGCCTCACGGTGCTCTTGCTTATAACCTTCACGGGTCACCTATTCCGGCGCACAGTCGTGCAAAAGTAAAAGATCCAATTGAGCTTGGAGTTCGTGTGCTTGATACGTTTTTAACGTGTTGCAAAGGGCAGCGATTGGGAATTTTTGCAGGGTCAGGTGTTGGCAAATCAGTTTTGCTATCAATGCTTGTAAAATTTGCTAACTGCGATATTTGTGTTGTGGGGTTAATTGGTGAGCGGGGCCGTGAGGTTCGCGAATTTATTGAAGACACCCTAGGTGAAGAAGGACTTAAGCGTACTATTTTGGTTGTTGCTACATCTGATGAAACAGCCTTAATGCGCAGAGAAGCAGCTCATTTGACCTTGCGACTTGCTGAATATTATCGAGACTTAGGTCTTAGTGTTGTGTGTGTTATTGATAGTGTGACTAGGTTTGCTATGTCTCAGCGAGAAATTGGATTAGCTGCTCATGAGCCACCTACAACAAAAGGTTACACCCCAAGTGTTTTTGCTGAGTTGCCAAAATTGCTTGAACGGGCAGGGCCTGGTATTGAAAATGCAGAGGGAAAAACAGGCTATATAACAGGATTCTTCACTGTGTTAGTTGATGGTGATGACCACAATGAGCCGATATCAGATGCAGTAAGAGGTATTTTAGATGGTCACATTGTGCTAGATAGGAATTTAGCAACGCGCGGCCATTATCCTGCAGTTAACGTTTTGCGAAGCATTTCACGTACTGTACCTATGTGTCATAGCGAGTCAGAACAGCAGGCAGTGATAGAAGCTAGAAAAAATTTAAGTATGTACCACGACATGGTTGACCTTATTCGTCTGGGGGCTTACCGAGTAGGCACAGATTCCGCGGTTGATAGGGCAATTCAAATAAATGAAAAATTAGAACCTTTCTTACAGCAAAAACCAGCAGAATTTGCAAATCAATCTGAGTCATTTGAAGAATTAAAAAATATTCTGGATCAAAGTCAAAATTAATTTTGGTTATTTCCAATAGTGTTGCAAAAGATCTACACGCCGTCAGATTATATTTTGTGGAGTTGCAGTTCACTTGGTGTTTTATTAAAGATTTGATACGTTTGAATTGGTTTAATTTAAATAAATTTCTTGGGAAGGATTATCCAATGAAAAAAGTATTGTCTTCAGTAGCGCTTGCGCTATTACTAATTGGTTGTGAATGTTCAGACACATGCCAAGTAGATGCGAACGCAGCAGCTACTCCAGGCACACCTGGTCATTTCAAACAAACTGTTAAAGATCGCGCATTCTTTAATTTCGACAGCTCAACTCTTTCAGCTGAAGCTAAGAAAGACCTTGAAGCACAAGCTGGTTGGTTGAAAGTTTACTCTTCAACTACAGCAACTGTTGAAGGTAAGTGCGATGCACGTGGAACACGTGAGTATAACTTAGCTCTAGGCGCACGTCGTGCAAATGAAGCTGAGAAGCAACTTGTAAAACTTGGTATTGATAAGAGCCGCTTAAAAACAATTTCTTACGGAAAAGAGAAATTGGAAGTTGTTTCTGATACTGAGCTAGCTCATGCTCAAAACCGCGTTGCGATCACAGTTA
The DNA here is from genome assembly GCA_037138055.1 of Alphaproteobacteria bacterium. Taxonomy (GTDB): domain Bacteria; phylum Pseudomonadota; class Alphaproteobacteria; order Paracaedibacterales; family CAITNM01; genus CAITNM01. Next base: position 27,522 of record JBAXJB010000016.1, read on the forward strand.
TTAACTAATATCGCTTCCTTCCTAAAAAACCCGCAGCAATTTGGTTGCGGGTTTTTTTATACCTACTATAATGCAGTATCTAAGGAGCATCAGAGCGATTATGAAAATATCAGGAAATGAAATTCGTCCAGGCAATATTATTGAATATCAAGGTAAGCTATGGACTGCTGTAAAAACTGAGCATACTCAGCCAGGAAAAGGCGGAGCCTACATGCAGGTTGAATTAAAGTGCCTTACCGATGGTACAAAACTCAATGAACGATTCCGCTCTGCAGAGTCAGTTGAGCGTGTGCACCTTGACCAAATACCATTTCAGTATTTGTATGCTGATGGGGATGACTTAGTATTTATGGACCAAACAAACTTTGATCAGATAAATGTTTCTAAAAAATTCGTAGGGGATGCTGCCGCATATTTGCAAGATAATATGATTGTAGAATTATGTATGCACGAAGGAACCCCTATTTCTGCAAGATTACCTGACACAGTTGTATTAGCTATTACAGAGGCAGATCCTGTTGTTAAAGGTCAAACAGCTACTTCATCGTTTAAGCCTGCAATGCTCGAGAATGGTGTTCGTATTATGGTGCCGCCTCATATTGAATCGGGCACTAGAGTTGTTGTGCGCACAGCTGATGGAACATATGTAGAGCGTGCGAAAGACTAGTAATGACCAGAACCTTTCAAACACCAAAATCTGCCTTAATTAATGTTATGTCTGCGGCTGTTTACAAAGCAGCTCGTGGTCTTGTGCGTGATTTCGGTGAACTAAGTCATTTGCAAATTACACGAAAATCAATTGGTGATTTTGTAAGCTCTGCTGACAAACGTTCAGAGCAAATTCTTATTGATGAATTACGAAAAGCGCGACCTGATTTTTGCTTTTTATGTGAAGAAGCTGGCGAAATTAAGGGTAGAGATCCAAGACATCGTTGGATTATTGACCCGCTAGATGGCACAACAAATTTTTTGCACAGCAACCCACATTTTGCCATAACTGTCGCTTTGGAATTTGATGGCGAAATTATTGCCGGCGTGACTTATCAGCCAATTTTGGATGAATTGTTTTGGGCTGAAAAAGGCAAGGGTGCATTTTGTAACCAAAAACGATTGAGAGTTTCAAGTCGTCGAGATTTAGAATCTTTACTAGTGTGTTGTGATTATGATCATCCGGTTGTCAAAGAAATTGATGGAAAAATTTCAGGTATTCGTTATACAGGTGCAGGTGCACTCGATTTAGCGTATGTGGCAAGTGGTCGTTTTGATGTCTGCTTTTTGCAAGGTTTGAAACCATGGGATATGGCAGCTGGCGTTCTGATGATACGTGAAGCTGGCGGTGTGATTACTAATAAGGATGGCCAGCCAATGGATATTTATGTGGATTCAGTTTTGTGTGCTAATGAATTATTACATAAAACATTCTTGCCATTGATTGGATAAATAAGGGCATACGTATTTATCCCTTGTTATAATCAAATGAAAACGAGTATAAATAAGTACTTATCTTGATCTTGTTGTATTTTTTTTGCACTGCGTAATCATTGTATTTTTATTATTAGTCGGATGTGCTGGTGGTGGCCCTTCGGGGCCACGTACGCCAATTGGTGGCATAGGGAAAGGCTCAACCAATGACTATTATTGTCGCGGTGAACGGCACTATCCTCAGAAATTTTATGAATATGACCAAACAGGTCTTGCGTCATGGTATGGGCCAGGTTTCCATGGAAAGCCAAAACCCTATGGCGAAAAATTCAACATGCACGGCATTTCAGCTGCGCACCGTACATTGCCACTTCCTACAGTTGTAAAAGTCACTAACCTACAAAATGGGAAATCTATTAACTTGGTTGTAGATGATAGAGGACCATTTGTTTATGAAGGACGCATCATTGACTTAAGCGTAGGGGCTGCAAAAGCTTTAGGAAGTTATAGTAAGGGGTTGGTTACTGTAAGGGTACAAAGTGTTCCTGGTGAAAGTAGAATGCTGTCTGATTATTTGGCTAAGAACGGTAATAAAAGTGGCAAAATGAAAGACGGCAGAACCTGGCAGGAAGTTTACCAGGATGAAATCGCAGGCAGGCATAATGCTGCAGTAACAGACGGGCCAACGCCTGCCACTAAACCTGCGCCTGCTAAAACACCTCAAAAACAAGTGACACCTGATCAATCAACATCTTTAGACGATATTCTTGAGTCTGTTGCTCCTGCAAAGCAGTCTATTGCGAAAAATCCAGCAGCTGCAAAAGGCATTGGAAAATTTAATACCTACGTTAATTTAGGTGAGGCCTACGTGCAAAAAGCAAATGCGCAAAATGTTGCCGCTGCTCTTCCAAAAACATGGAATGCATCGGTGCAATCTGCTCTTCATCCAAGCGGTCAAATGCTTTATAACGTAAGAGTTGGGCCTTTTGACAATCAACTATCTCAACAAATTTTAAAGCAGGCCCGAGATAAAGGGTATGCGCAAGCAATTATGATAAAGGATTAGCATGTTATTTCTTAGGTTCTTATTGATTATTTTGATCAGTTGTTCAGTGTATGAAGCGGAAGCAAAGACTAAAAAGCCAACGATTATTAAAAATGTAAAACCAAAGAAACCTCAAGAGAAATCAAAAAAAGATGAGCCAAAAGATAATATTTTGGCGCCTTATGGAATTGAGGTTGATTCTACTCATGCACTTTTAGTTGATTATGAAACTGGTAAGGTTCTACTTGAAAAAAATGCTTCTGAACAGCTTGAGCCAGCTTCGATGACCAAAATTATGACGGCCTATATGGTTATGAAAGCCCTAAATGAAAATCGTATAAAACCAACTTCACTTGTTACTATTTCAAGTAATGCTCGCAAAATGGAGGGCAGTGATATGTTCCTAGAAGTTGGTGATCAAGTTCCAGTGGAAGATTTATTGAAAGGCCTGATTGTTGTGTCAGGAAATGATGCTGCTATTGCCTTAGCTGAATTCTTGAGTGGTACTCAATCTGCATTTTCTGCGGATATGACGCATGTTGCAAAAGAAATGGGCTGTGCTCAGACTGAATTTAAAAATGCAAGTGGTTTGCCTGAAGAAGGTCATAAAACCACAGCGCATGATTTACTTATTATGAGCAAGCGTACTCTTGATGATTTTCCTAAATGGTATGGTATATATAAGGAATTAAATTTTACATATCGTGGCATTACGCAGCCTAATAGAAATGTTTTGCTGCAAAAAAACATTGGTTGTGACGGTGTAAAAACTGGTCATGCAGAAAGTCCCGGATACGGCATGGTCGCGTCAGCTGTGCAAAATGGTCGCAGATTGTTTTTGGTGGTGGCAGGTTTACGATCAATGAAACAACGTGCAGACGAAGCATATAGATTATTGCAATGGGGTTTTGGGACTTTCGCTAATTACACAATTATGCCAGCAAATAAACCTATTATTGAATTGCCAGTTCGTTATAGTTCTCAAGAAATGATAGAAGTAGAGCCAGGAAAACATACTCTGACAATGCATCGTAATAGAATTGACCAGGTCAAAGCAGTGATTAAATATCAAAGTTCTTTAGAAGCGCCCATTAAAGCAGGTGACCAAGTAGGTGAAGTTACGGTTACTCACCCTGATTGGAATGAACCAGTGATTATTCCCTTGGTTGTAAAAAAGGACGTTCCAAGATCTTTCTTTTTAAGTAGAATAGGACAGACACTACGGTATCTTTTTCAAAAGGATTGATAATGCGGCCATACTTCAGCTCGGGACCATGCGTGAAATATTCGGGCTGGTCTTTAGAAAAATTGAACCGTCCATTTTTAAATAGATCTCATCGAAGTGACATTGCGAAAACACATCTAAAATCTATTATTGAGCGTCAAAAAAAGCTCTTAAATATTCCAGAAGACTATAAACTTGCGATTGTGCCAGCTTCGGCAACAGGTGCTATTGAAATGGCTATGTGGTGCTTACTTGGCAGCCGTGGTGTAGATGTGCATGTGATGGATGTGTTTAGCAAGATATGGGCTTACGATATTAAGCGCCAGCTTAAAATTGATGTAAATGTGATTGAAGCAGAATATGGCACGCTTCCTGCTTTGCATCATAATCCTGATCGTGATTTAGTTATGGCGATAAGTGCCACAACTACAGGAGTAGCATATTCAAACACTGATTGGATTAAGCAAGATCGCAAGGGCTTAGTTATCGTTGATGCAACGGCAGCGGCATTTTGCTTTGAAATGCCATTTTCTCAGTTTGATGTTGTGGCTTTTTCATGGCAGAAAGGCTTAGGCGGAGAGGCTGCTCATGGCATGTTGGCTCTTAGCCCTCGTGCATTACGTCAATTAGAAACTTATGTGCCTAGCTGGCCTATCCCAAGGATTATGAGTTTGTGGATTGGTGACAAGGTTAATTACGGTGTTTTTGATGGGCTAACATTAAACACCCCTTCAATGTTATCGCTAGCAGATATTGAGTGTGCGCTTGATTGGGTTGATAGCCTGGGTGGTGCTAGTGGTTTATACAAAAAAGCAGCAGATAATGTTTCATTCCTTTATGACTGGGTAGTTAACACGCCAGGTTTATCTCCTATGGCTGCACCTGATGCGCAGGCTAAAGGTGGGTCAGTTTGTTTTTATGCAGATAAATTTACAAGCTTTGACGAATACCGAGCGTTTGCACAGCCTTTAGCTGATAAAGGTTTATTGTTTGATATTGTAAACCATGCGCATTCAAAGCCCAGTTTTCGGGTGTGGTGTGGTGCCACCATGGAAAAAAGTGATTTGATGCATTTCGCCAAAACGTTTATAGAAAATTTTGCGCAATAACACTTACTTAACATCCAAAAAAGACTTTAAATCATCTTATAAATCTCTATAATGAAATTCAATTTATTTTGTTTGTATTTAAATGTGCGCTCGTAAAATTTTTATTTTTCTGTTTTTGATTTGTATTGCTTGGGCCGGTGAAGAGAATATTGATCATACACTAACAGATGCAGCTTTAGTGCAGCGTGCTCGTGGGCTTCAGGTTGCTCGTCATGTAGTTCAATTAGAAGCTGAAGTGTATGGATTAACATTTCGTACAGGATCAGCTGTGTGTGTCAATAGCAATCTAAAAGTGCACCAAATGGCAGAGTAAAAGTGCACCACTTT
>JBAXJB010000017.1:0-31926 GCA_037138055.1 Alphaproteobacteria bacterium
AATCTCCTTCACCCATTTATTAAACTTGCTTCAGGGGTTTTGCAGAGGGTTCTTAATGGTAATGTTGAGCTGAATATTTCTGATTGTCATTAATTTTTTTTGCTAAATATTACTTGACCTTCACGGATTCTTTTTATAGTGTTCTTTCTATGAACGCTAATCTAAAAAATTCATTGAGCACCTTTCAAAAAACGAAAGATCAAGCTGATCACAGAGTTCTTTTGAGCCTTCTTAGTGCGCTTGGAGATAATCCAGAAGTTTCTCAGCGAAGGCTTGCTGGTGATTTAGGTGTGGCTTTGGGATTGGTTAACACATACCTAAAGCGTTGTGTAATAAAGGGTTGGATTCGCGCACGCGAAATCTCTCCTCAAAGAATTTCATATTTTTTAACTCCAGAAGGATTTTCAGAAAAAAGCCGTATGGTCTCTGACTATTTAAGCAGGTCCTTACATTTTTTTAGAGATGCTAAATATCAATGTGAAGTTGCATTTTCTGTTTGTGTAAAAAATGAGTGGAAAAATATTGCACTTGTTGGAGCTGGTGATTTAAGAGACATAGCGGTTTTGGTTGCCACTAGTGCTGGTGTTTGTGTTACATTGCTTGATACTGAAAGTAATACTGATCTAAGTGGCTTTGATGCCGTTTTAATTACAGATGTGCTTAATCCCCAAATTATTTACGATGGTCTAAAGAGTCAAATTCCTAAAGAAAAATTACTGCTGTTGGAATTGCTTCATATCTCCGATCATGATTTTTTGATGGAGCGAAGTGCATGACTTGGTTTGTTGTCTACACTCAGCCGCTCAAAGAAATGGTTGCAAAGCAGCATCTTGAAGAGCAGGGATATGACGTTTACTTGCCAATGTTTAAAAAAACTCGCCGTCATGCAAGGCGTGTAAATGAAGTATTGCAGCCTTTATTTCCTAGATATCTATTTGTAGAGCTGGACTTGAAGGTTGATGCATGGAGGGCTGTTAATGGCACTAGAGGCGTTGCGTATTTGTTGTTGAATGATGGGCACCCTTTGGGTATATCTACATCTATCATTGAGGAATTAAAAACTCTAGAAAATGATGGGGTTGTGCCAATTATCTGTGTAAATGCTTTCACAAAAGGTGAAAGTCTACGTATTATGGATGGTACTTTTAAAGATCAGGTGGCAGTATTCCAGATGATGGACGATAAACAACGAGTGCAACTGTTGTTGAATTTTCTAGGTAGAGAGACAAGAATAACTGTGCCTGCTTACGCGGTTGAAGCGGCGTAACGTTTGTAAAATAAATCTTGAAGCAGTTCAAGATTAGATGGTTTGAATTTTTTAAGTCTTGAGTGATTTTCACCCAGACTGCGGCAGCTATAGAAAGAACATATTAAATTAATGTCATCGCCATCTATTTCATCGGCAATTCAAAAAATTAGATTTCTTTTAACAAAAGAAGAAAAATTAAAGTGGGTTGGAATTGCGCTATTTGCATTGAGCACATCTTTACTAGAAGTTGTTACTGCATCAGTTATTGTGGTTTTTGCGCAAGTGCTCAATCAGCCTGACATTGGTCAAAAATATTTGAGTATGATTGGTTTTTCAAATGGCTTGACTCCTGGCAGAATTGTTTTGTATATCGCGATCATTGTTGGGATTATTTATTTAGTAAAAAATCTTGTTGCTGCGGTAGAAGTATTTTATCAAAATTTTACAATTCAAAAAATGAACTATCTTTTTAAAGAGAAGCTGCTTCATCGCTATGCCGAGGCTGATTATGGGTTTTATTTGACTCGAAATTCATCCTTAGGTCTGGCTGTTATTGGTGAGGTTGATCTGATGTTTTCCTGTGGAATGCTTTCTGTGGCTAGCATTTTGTCAGAGGGAATTGTTTTTATTTGTCTTATCGGGATGGTGATTTTTATGGATCCATCTCTTGCTGTGATTGTTTTCTTGATTAGCATCTTGTCAGGGCTGTTTGTAACAAAAATTATGTTGCCTCAGTTTTATCGTTGGGGGCAGAAAATGCAAGAAGCTGCCCTTAATAGTGGGCAAAATTTATTACAATTTTTCCATGGTTTTAAAGAAATTGTATTGCTTGGAAAGAGAAAGGAATTTGTGAGTTCTTATCACTATTATTCTCAAAAAATATCACGTATTCGAGCTATCCAAACAGCAACTAATGCTTTGCCTAGGATGGTTATAGAAACACTATTTGTTGGGTTGTTTGTTGCAGCTATTTCATTTTTGTGCTTGGAACACGAGAGTCCCGTACAGACAATTGGTGTTTTGGGTGGTTATCTTTATTTAGGGTTCAGAGCGATGCCGGGATTGAACCGAGTTATCAATCTGTTGAGCGCATTCAAGGCTGTGATTCCTCAAATCGAGAGAGTTTTCGTGGAATATAATGCAGTCGCAATAAAGGAAAGTTATGCTGATTTGCCAAATTTTTCATTTACGCAAGTTATTGAATTAAAGGATGTGTGTTTTCATTATCTGAATATCAAAAAAAATGCTCTTCAAAATATTTCATTTCAGATTAAAAAAGGTGAATGTATTGGGGTAGTTGGTGAGACTGGATCAGGAAAATCAACTTTAATTGATGTTCTTTTGGGTCTTCTAAAACCACAAAAAGGATCAATATTGATTGATGGAAAATATACGGTGAGCTCATATCAGTGGCATCAAAAAATTGGTTACGTTCCCCAGAGTGTTTATTTAACCGATGATACGATTGAGGCTAATATTGCTTTTGGAGAAAAAGAAGTTGACGAGAGTAGACTGAGCATTGCAATTGATGCGGCGCAGTTGCGTAAGTTTATTGATCAATTGCCGGAGGGTGTAAAAACTTTTGTGGGCGAGCGAGGTGTTCGTTTGTCTGGAGGGGAGCGTCAACGTATTTCAATTGCTCGAGCGCTTTATCGCAATCCTGAGGTTTTGATTTTTGATGAGGCTACGTCGGCGCTTGATAATGAAACCGAGGAAAAACTCATGGAAACAATTAATGCAGTGAGTCAAAATCGTACGGTTATTATGATTGCTCATCGCTTAACAACATTGAAAGATTGTGATCGAATAGTGGAGATGAGTGGTGGAAAGATCAAGCAAATAACCGACACTAAAAATATTTAAAAGGTAGAAAAACTATGTCTAATAAGCAAATATCAGTTATAGGTTGTGGGTACTGGGGTAAAAATCTTGTTCGCAATTTTTCAGAGTTAGGCGCTCTACATTCAGTTTGTGATGCTAACCATGAACTTGCTAATGCTGCCTCTCAAGTGCATGGTGTTGCTGCTCTATCTTTAGAGCAAGTTATGCAAAGTGATGTTGATGGAGTTGTGATCGCTGCGCCTGCTGCTCAGCATTACGACCTTGCACAAAAAGCTTTAAAAGCAGGAAAGCACGTATTTGTTGAAAAGCCATTATCTTTAAAAATTGAAGATGCTAAAAAGCTTTGTGATCTAGCTTTTCAGGTTGATCGAAAACTTATGGTTGGGCATTTGCTACAATATCACCCCGCTTTTTTGGAATTAAAAGAGCTAATTTCAAAGGGTAACTTAGGGCGACTTCAATATATTTATTCTAATCGGTTGAACTTGGGTAAGTTTCGAAATGAGGAGAATATTCTCTGGAGTTTTGCTCCCCATGATATTTCTATGATTTTAGGGCTTGCTGCTGATTTGCCCGAAACTGTTTATGCAACGGGTGCTTGTCATCTAAATCCTAGAATTCATGATGTAACAACAACTCATTTGTCATTTAAAAATGGAATTCAAGCGCATATTTTTGTGTCGTGGCTTCATCCATTTAAAGAGCAAAAGCTGGTAGTTGTAGGTGACCGTGGCATGGCTGTTTTTGATGATGGTTTGCCATGGGGAGAAAAGCTTAAGCTTTATCCGCATCAGGTTAATTGGGTAAATGGATTACCAGAAGCAACAAAAGCAGACTTGATTAATGTTCCCATAGAGGTTTCTGAACCCTTGAAATTGGAGTGTCAGCATTTTATTGATTGCATACGTCAAAATCAAAAACCGCGTACTGATGGATTGGAAGGTCTTGGTGTTTTACAAGTTTTGGATGCTGCTCAGAGGTCTTTGTGTAGCAAGACAAGCATCTCTTTAAAAGATGAGATTTTACCTTATTTCTCTCACGAAACTGCTCTCGTTGATGGGGGGTGTGAAATTGGCAAAGGTACAAAAATTTGGCATTTTTCTCATATAATTTCTGGCACTAAAATTGGTGAAGATTGTGTTATTGGGCAAAATGTAATGATTGGTCCGGATGTTGTTGTGGGCAATCGTTGTAAGATTCAAAATAATGTAAGTCTTTATAAAGGTGTGATTCTAGATGATGGCGTATTTTGTGGCCCATCGTGTGTATTTACAAATGTTCACAACCCAAGAGCAGAAATTGAAAGAAAAAATGAATATCGTCCAACATTGGTGGGACGAGGAGTAACAATAGGGGCAAATGCAACTATAATTTGTGGAAATAATCTAGGTGCTTATAGTTTGATCGGTGCTGGGGCGGTTATTACAAAAAACGTTGTGCCGCACGCGGTTATGGTTGGAAACCCTGCTCGTCAAATTGGTTGGGTTAGTCATGCTGGTGAAAAATTAGGTGCTGATTTAACTTGTCCAAGAGAAGGTCGTCGATATCAGGTAGCTTCTGACGGGTGTTTGGAAGAAATTAAAAGAAAAAGAACTGATGGCGCTGCCTAGAATAATAACTATCTTGGGGGCGCGACCTCAATTTATAAAAGCAGCCGTGCTTTCAAAACACATTGCAGAGGTTGTGCAGGAAGATATTCTGCATACTGGTCAGCATTATGATTATTTAATGTCTGGGGCTTTGTTTGAGCAGCTAAATCTCAAAAAGCCAACTTGGCACCTAGAGTGCCATGCTTCAAAACATGGTGCAATGACAGCCAAAATGCTTGAAAGTATCGAGGTTATTTTAGAACAGCAAAGGCCAAATGCAGTTTTGCTTTATGGTGATACCAATTCTACTTTAGCTGGCGCTTTAGCTGCTGCTAAACTACATCTGCCGGTTTTGCATGTTGAATCAGGAGTTAGATCGTTTAACAAAAAAATGCCAGAAGAAATTAATCGAATAGTAACTGATAGAATTGCTGATGTTCATTTTGCGCCTTCTGCGGTGGCTTGTCAGAATTTGTTAAGTGAAGGGATGAACTCATCATCCATTCATGATGTTGGTGATATTATGTATGATCTTTTTCTTGAATCTGCCACTAAAGAAAAAAAAATAGACTTGCCTTTTTCTAATGGTTTCTTATTGCTAACCTTGCATCGCGCTGAAAATTTCCAAAATTTTGAAGATATTCAAATGCTTTTTAAAGGGTTGGAGGTAATTGCAGAAAAATATCCTGTTATTTTACCAATTCATCCGCGTGTCGATAAAATTTTACGACAAGGTAATTTTTCGATAAGTAATCGTATTTTTTTGCGTGATCCTCTCGATTATTTTGAGATGATTTATGTGCTTAACAGGTGTCATGGAGTGTTGACTGACTCAGGAGGATTACAGAAAGAATCCTATTACGCAGGCAAGCCATGTGTAACAATTCGGGAAGAAACTGAATGGGTTGAGTTGGTAGAGAGTGGCTGGAATATGCTTGTTCCTTCTGCGCAATTATGGGAAAATCAGTGCCAAGTTTTGGAATTTTTAGCTGCTAATTTTGAAAAAAAACAAAAGAAAAATTTTTATGGTGTTGGAAATTCCAGTCAAAAAATCAAGAAAGTGATTCAAGAAATCCTATGAGTAAAAATATTTTTATAACAGGCGTTGCAGGTTTTATCGGTTCAAATCTTGCGGTTGGTTTGGTGCGCAAGGGCTACAGAGTAATTGGTTTTGATAACCTTAGTCAGGGTAACATGCTTAATTTGGCAGCAATTCAAAATCATAAAAATTTCACTTTTATTAAAGGTGATATTTTAGACGGTTCAGACTTGTTAAATATAAGTGAAAATATTGATGTTATCTATCACTTGGCTGCTTTTAAAATTCCCAGATATACAGATGCTCTCGATACATTAAAGGTTAATTCTTTTGGCACTGATAATGTTGCTCAGTTAGCGGTTCAAAAAAAAGCTCACTTAATTGCTGCTTCTACGTCTGATGTGTATGGCAAGAATTTAGCAATACCATTTAACGAAGAGAGTGATTCAGTAATTGGTGCTCCAACTGTTAAGCGGTGGGCTTATGCTATTTCAAAAATGTTTGATGAACAGCTTCTATTTGCTTATCATCAAAGGCATAACATTGATGTTACATTAGTACGTTTTTTTGGAGGGTATGGTCCACATCAACATTTATCATGGTGGGGTGGCCCACAATCTGTTTTTATTGATGCAGCGTTGCACAAAAAACCAATTGAAATACATGGTGATGGTTTGCAAACACGAACCTTTACATACATTAGTGATCATGTTGCTGGTTTAATGAAAATGCTTGAAACTGAAAATTCTAAAAATCAACTTTTTAATCTTGGTTCATTTGAAGAAATAAGTATTTTAGACCTCGCTAAAAAGGTTTGGTTTTTAGTGCATGGCAACGAAGACGTTTTATTAAATATTATTCCCTATGAGCAATTTGGAAAATATGAAGATGTTAGAAGACGAGTGCCGGATATAACAAAAGCGCGTAGTTTGCTCAACTACGAGCCAGTAATAACATTAGAAATGGGGCTTAAAAAAACTATTGAATGGCAAAGGTCTTTGTAATCAGAATGACGCTGTTTATTGTTATCCCATTTTTAAATGAAGCAGAAAATTTTGTTAGACTTGCGAAGGAATTACGAGAATTTATTGATCACAACATGCCTAAATCACAGTATCAGATTATTTTTGTTAATGACGGCAGCACAGATAATTCAGTTGCTGAAGTGCATAAAATGTTTGCTGATTTTAATTATCAGTTACTAAATCATGTTACTAATATGGGTCCAGGCACGGCCTTTCAAACAGCATTTTCAGAGATTTTTAAAACTGCATCAGCGAATGATTTTGTTCTTACAATAGAAGCAGATAATACAAGCAATCTTTCAATAGTTCCTAGTATGCTGCGTAGAAGTAATGAAGGTTATGATGTTGTTTTGGCTAGTCCTTATATGTACGGCGGAACAATTGCCAACACTCCCTTTATTCGTCGTTTCTTGAGTTTTTTTGCAAACCTTTTTCTAAGAGAATTGCTAGATTTGCGCGGACTTTTTACGATAAGTAGTTTTTTTAGATTGTATAAAGTAAGTGTTTTGCGCCACATAGCGAAAAATTTTGACAGTATGTTGATAGAAAGAAAAGGTTTTGAAGGTAAGGTGGAATTGCTGATGAAGCTAGTTTTTTGTAAAATAGCTATTTCAGAAATTCCTTTGGTGCTTGATACTTCTCGCCGAAAGGGTAAAAGTAAAATGAAAATTTTAAGAACAATATTTAATCTCTTGTCTCTTTATTTTCAGAAGAAAAGTTGGAAAGAGCAAGCAATTGTTTATAAGTCATGAGCACTGCTGACCATTGTCATTATGACCATTATTGTGCTGACCAGATTAAGCGTCTGGATGGTTTTTATGGTTTGATAGAAAGAACTCTGCATCAAGAGCTCGTCCCACACATGGATGGTAAAACAATCCTTGATATTGGTTGTGGGTTTGGTTCATTGTGTGATTTTTTCAATCAACTTGGCTTTGATGCTACTGGAATTGAGCAGCATCAGGTTAGCCTTGATGTTGCAAGAGAAAAATTTCCGCATATAAATTTTATTTTTGATAATGGAAACATTCTTGATACGATTTCAGATAATTCATTTGATATTGTTATCATGAAAGATGTGATTCACCATGTTGTTGCTGAAGCTGATTCTCAAGCATTTATGCGAAACGTGAATAGAATTTGTAAGAATCAGGTTATTATTATTGATCCAAATCCAACTCTTATTCTGAAATTGGCTAGAAAAATCATTAAGCATATTGATCCAGAATGTTCCCCAAAACAAGCAATAGATTTACTTTATAATAACAAGTTCAGATTAAAGAGAATGTTCTTTAGTGAAGTTTTTGCCTTTCCATTAAGTGGTGGTTACGTTGGACCAGAATTAATAAAGTCATCTTTCTTAATGCGCCTTATTTTAAGAATAGATCGTTTCTTTTTAAAAGCGCTTAATTTTATGAAGCTTTCTCGTTTTGTGTGTTGGAGGTATGTTATTGTTGCTGAAAAAATATAACATACTCATCTTCTTCTTTTTTGTTTTTGTGTTATTGGCATTTCTTGCGTATCTTTGGGGTTGGAAGACAAGCGGTGTTTTGGAAAATAGCGTTTCTTGGTTTCTTCCTGAAGGAAATAGATACGGGTTTTTGTCTCTAAAATATGGTGATTGGTGGATTAATAAGGAATCTTCTTATTACTTATTTGCAGCACAAGGATTTTTAGGAGTTGATGGTTCTACACTTAATGTGGGGAGCATGTATGAAATTTATCGGACTTTTTATCCTTTATTGCTCAGGTCATTTTGGTTTTTAGAGCCTATAGAAGCGATTATAGCTTTGGATGTTTTTATGTGGTTTTTTGCATGTGTAACTATCTGGCGCACAGTCAAAAATATTGGTCTATCATGCGCTACAGGTTTTTTTGCTGTATTTTTAACAATTTTTGGACAAGGATTTCTTCAATCTGTAGGCGAAGGAATGCCACATTTAGCAGGGTACTGCTCAGGTTATTTTGTTATTTTTTTAATATCTTATTTGAAGCCATGGGGAAAATTAGCCAGCTGGAAAGATGATATTCCTATATATACTTTTATAGGGATATGGCAGTTGGCATATGGTACAGCTTTTTTCTTTATGCCGCTGGCACTATGTGCAACATTTTGGCGTTTTTACCAAAACTCTTTTTTTGATTTTAAAAAATTGTGTTTGTTGCTTTTTTTGACGTTTGCTCCATATCTTATGGTGTCGTTATGCGTAAAAATATTTTTTTCAAGTAGCGGTGGGGTTAGCGCTATTGTTTTTGAAAATATTATGAAGAATTACGAAGGATTTTATAGTCTGGTAAAAAGATATCTGTTTGTATTATTTGATAGCTTTGTCTCATTGGGGCCCGTTGCTTTAGTTGGGCTGTTTGGCCTTGTATATTCTTCTTTTAGAGAAAAAAATCCATATTTAAGAGTGCTTTTGGGCGTGTGTTTACTTCAATTTTTGGCGATGGCTGTTTTATTGTTGCCGTTAGCAGGTCGTGGTTATGCAACCTTTAACTTTTATCCAGCTATCTGTTTGGGGGCAGCTTTTGTGTTAGGAAATTTATGGGAACAGAAAGGGAGAATTTTAAAAATTTACGTTTCTTCATTTTGTTTTCTTTGGGTTATCTATGCTCATGGAGTTAAACTTGGATTCCAACTCCCTAATCAAATATTTTTTACTGGTTTAGGTAGCATCAACGCACCTTGGTTTAGTCATGAACTTATTTTATTTCAATAAATTTTTTATTTTTTTTATAGTGATTACCTCATTGCAGTTCGCGGGTCCTGTCTATAATTTTATCTCTTTTGGTCTGGCGATACCGTCGACTTCTTACGTAAATATTCTTAGTCAGCCGCTAGAAATAAAATTTATCATTAAAAAAATAGCAACGTTGGGTGTATTAAACTTACTAATATTTTTCAGTTCAATGTACTTATATATAATTTTTTATTCATCTGAAAAAATGAAATCATTTGTTTGGGGGGCATTTTTTTTTATTGGGCTGGGTGGTCTAGGTTATTATTGCAGTGATCAGAAAAAATTAGAATTTAGAGAAAGCAGCCAGAGATTTTTAAACGTTAATGCAGATAAAAAAAATGTTGTAGCTTGTGTAAAATTTAAAGAGTTTCCAAAGGGATTTTATCAAGATTTAGTTGCAGCGAAAAAAGGTGAAGTAAAACTCTTGATTAATCAGAGATTGTGCACGGCTTGGTCTGATATAAGTCAGGGCAAAATTATGCTTAATAATAGAGTGATTCCTATGGCTGTTCCTGTGGAGCTTGATAAAGCAGAAATCGTTAATTTTCTTGAAACGAAATCACTTCATCTAGTTGTGTGCGGTGAAGATGTTTTTTTGGACTTGAGAGATCTAAAAGGAAAGCCCATGGTATCACGCGATGATTTGTTGATTGTCGATGATAAAAATATTGAGCTAGGTTACGATAAAGCATTTTTTCTATCTTTTTATGTTGAATCGTTGGATGGAAAAATATTAAGAGTTTATTTGTAAAAGTACTGGAGATTTTATGGCTATACAGTTTATTGATTTAAAAGCGCAACAGTTGCGTATTCGACCGCAGATTGATGCAGCGATTAAGCGTGTTCTTGATCACGGCGCCTATATAATGGGTCCAGAGGTTTATGAGCTAGAAAATCAGTTGGCAGAATTTTGTGGTGTAAAACATGCAATTTCTTGCGCGAATGGAACTGATGCACTAGGTCTTGGGCTTATGGCTAAAAATGTAGGTCCTGGTGACGCAATTTTTGTTCCATCTTTTACTTTTGCAGCAACAGCAGAGGTTGTTGCATGGATGGGCGCAACACCTGTTTTTATTGATTCATTAGAAGATACTTATAATATAGATCCCGTTAGTTTGGAGTTAGGAATTCAAACAGCAAAAAAACTGAGTTTAAGGCCAACTGGAATTATTCCAGTGGATTTATTTGGGCAACCTGCTGATTATGATGCAATTCAAACGATTGCAGATGAACATAAACTTTGGGTGATGGCAGACGGAGCACAAAGCTTTGGGGCAAGCTATAAAGGTAGAAAAGTTGGCAACATTGGTGATATGGCCACAACTAGTTTTTTTCCAGCAAAACCATTGGGGTGCTACGGTGACGGTGGTGCTATTTTTACTAACGATGATGAGTTAGCATCAGTCATGAAATCTCTTCGTGTGCACGGCCAAGGAACGGATAAGTATGACAACGTTCGTATTGGTATGAATGGGCGATTGGACACTTTGCAAGCTGCAATTCTGATTGAGAAATTGAAAATACTTCCAGATGAACTTATTGCGCGTCAGCAAACTGCTGATGCATATAATAGTGGATTAAGAGATGTAGTGCAGATTCCGCATGTCCTGGAAGGAGTAACTTCAGCTTGGGCGCAATATACTGCATGTCTTCCAAGTGGCATTAAGCGTGAAAAATTAATGACTGCTCTAAAAGAATCTGGAATTCCAACGATGATTTATTATGTAAAACCGCTTCATTTACAAACGGCATACAAGCGCTCCCCAACCGCAGGCGTTTTGTCCGTTTGTGAATCTCTGGCAAATAAAGTTTTAAGTCTGCCCATGAGTGGCTATGTTGATAATGACGACGTGAAATATATCATCGATCAGTCTTTAACATTGTTTGGTAATAAAAGATGAGTATTTTCCATTTAGCAATTCCTAGTCATGATTTGGCACTTTCAAAAGAATTTTACGTAAACTCATTTGGCGCTATTGTGGGGCGAGAATATGGCCACTATGTAATTTTTAACTTCTTTGGCCATCAAGTTGTTGCTCATCTAGATGAAAGCGGTGTTTCAAAAGAAGTTAAAATGTATCCTCGCCACTATGGACTTATCTTAGAAAATAAAGATGATTTTGATAGAATTTATAATCTTTGTAAAAAAACAAATGCCCCATTTTTTGAAGAGTTATTTGAGCGCTACCAAAATATGGCAGGTTGGCATTTTAGTTTTTTTGTTTCAGACCCTTCAAATAACTTGATTGAGCTGAAATATTACGTAAATCGAGACGATATTTTTAATTGAGGGTTTTGTGGATTTAAAAGGTAAAAAACTAGTTGTTGTTGGTGGTGCTGGTCTTATTGGTTCTCATACAGTTGATGAACTATTAAAAGAAGATATTAAAGAAATTATTGTTTACGATAATTTTGTCCGTGGTACACACGGTAACATTGAGAATGCTTTAAGAGACCCGCGTGTTCGTATTTTTGAAATTGGCGGAGATATTTGCCAAACAGATATTTTAAATGAAGCTTTTAAAGGAGCTGATGGTGTATTTCATTTTGCTGCGCTTTGGCTTTTGCAATGTCATGATTTTCCAAGATCAGCTTTTAATGTAAACATTGAGGGCACTTTTAATATTCTCGATACGTGCGTGAATCAGGGTGTTAAGCGTTTGGTTTATTCTTCTTCGGCATCTGTTTATGGGGATGCTGTTTGTGAGCCTATGGACGAAAATCATCCTTTCAACAACACTAATTTTTATGGAGCAACTAAAATAGCGGGTGAAGCTATGGCGCGTGCTTATCATCACCGTTACAAGCTTCCTTATGTTGGGCTTCGATATATGAATGTTTATGGTCCACGTCAAGATTATCGTGGCGCTTATATCGCTGTAATTATGAAAATGCTGGATAATCTCGATAAAGGAATTGCACCAACACTTTATGGTGATGGTTCGCAAGCTTATGATTTTGTGTATGTTGGTGATTGCGCAAAAGCAAACGTGTGCGCTATGAAGTCTGACACGGTTGACCAGTTCTACAATGTGGGAACAGGGGTTAGAACTTCAATCAAAGAGCTTGCTGAAATGATCTTAAAAATTACAAGTTCAGATTTAGACGTTCAGTACGAGCCAGCAGGCTTAACTTTTGTCAAAAATCGCATCGGTTGCCCGAAGAAAGCAGCCACAGAAATAGGATTTAAGTATTATGTGGATTTGGAAAATGGTTTAAAGCAATTGATTGAATGGCGCAAATCTCATATTGACCAAGTGGAAATGCGACGAAAGAAAGTGGCGTAACGATGGATGAAAAAATTAGAAAAATTTCTATAGCAATTCCTTCGTTGGGTGATGAAGAATGGCAAGCTGTTCGTGAGCCTCTTCTTAGTGGTTGGATGACTCAAGGGCCAAAGGTTTCACAATTTGAAAAAGAGTTTGCTGCTTTGCACAAAGTTAATCATGCACTTGCGGTGACATCTTGCACAACTGGTCTTCACTTGGTTTTAGAAGCATTAGGCGTAGGGCCTGGTGATGAAGTTATTGTTCCCGCATTTACATGGGTCGCAACGGCAAATGTAGTGCTTTACTGTGGAGCCACGCCAATTTTTTGTGATGTGGACACAACAACATTTAATATCAAAGTTGAAGAGATCGCTTCAAAAATCACAGAGCGAACAAAAGCAATTATTCCTGTTCATTTGTTTGGATTATGTGCTGATATTGATGCTATTCAAGCTATTATTCCAAGCCATGTAAAGATTTTGGAAGATGCAGCATGTGCAGCTGGTGCTTCTTATAAAAATCGTCCAGCAGGTTCACTTGGTGATATGGCTGCGTTCTCATTTCATCCTAGAAAGTCTATTACTACTGGTGAGGGGGGGATGGTGACAACAAATGATCAAGAGCTTGCTCGCCTTTCTGACATAATGCGCAACCACGGTGCTGAGATCTCAGAAGAGATGCGTCACAATAGCTCTAAGCCATATTTGCTGCCAGATTTTAAAATGCTTGGCTTTAATTATCGCATGACTGACTTGCAGGCTGCCATTGGTTTGGTGCAGTTAAAAAAACTGCAATCCTTTATTAAAGAGCGCCAGGTTTGGGCTGAATATTACACGGAAAAACTTAAGACGATAAGTTGGTTGAGACCTCAAATAACTCCGGAGTATATTACACAGCACGCATGGCAAGCTTATGTTTTTTATGTTGATCCTGAAAAAGCCCCAATGTCGCGAAATGATATTATGGACATCCTTCAACATAAAGGAATTGCAACAAGGCCTGGAACCCATGCGGTGCATATGTTGAGTTTCTATAAAGAAAAATATGGTATTGCTCCTGATGATTTTCCAGGAGCAAAAGCCTGCGATCAAAACACTATGGCAATTCCCCTTCATAATAAAATGACAAAAGAAGACTTTGATTACGTGATAGAAGCCTTGAAAGCTATTTAGTCATGTGTGGAATAGCGGGAATTTTTAATTTTAACCAGCAACCTGTGGCTCATAGCCAGATTAAGGCAATGACCCATGTTATTTCTCATCGTGGGCCTGATGGTGAAGGGCAATACATTGATGCGTATGTTGGCTTAGGTCATCGTAGATTAGCAATTATTGATCTAACGCCGGCAGGGCATCAGCCAATGCAAACACGTGATGGTCGTTTCACTATTACGTACAATGGAGAAGTTTATAATTTTAAAGAGCTGCGAGTTCAGCTTGAGGCGTTAGGCTATCAATTTCATTCAAATACAGACACGGAAGTTATTTTAAATGCTTATGCTGAGTGGGGTCATAAGTGCCTCGACAAACTCAATGGTATGTTTGCATTTTCGATTTGGGATAAAAAAGAGCAGAGGCTGTTTTTAGCGCGTGATCGCTACGGCATTAAGCCCTTATATTATTATAAGCAAAATGAAAATTTTGTTTTTGCTTCTGAAGTTAAGGCAATCATTGCATCAGGTATTTACCAATCAAAACTTGATAAAGAAGGACTTGTTGAATATTTAACTTTCCAAAATTTCTTTACCGACAAAACACTTTTTCAAGATGTAAAAATGTTAATGCCTGGGCACTACGCTTATGTTGACAGAAATGGACGTTTTGAAAAAAATCAGTATTGGGATTTTAATTTTTGCGGTTCGCTTAAAATTACCGAAGCTGAAGCAGTTGAAGAAACAGACAGGCTTTTCAAGCAATCCGTTCAAAGACAGCTTATTAGTGATATGCCAATAAATGCATACTTAAGTGGCGGAATAGATTCAGGTGCTATCACAGTGATTGCGAGCCAGTTCATACCACATATGAAAACATTTACCATAGGTTTTGACCTTAGTTCAGCGAGCGGACTTGAGCTTTCTTTCGATGAGCGCTCCAAAGCAGAACACATTTCTTATCTCGCTAAAACAGAACACTATGAGATGGTTTTAAAGGCTGGCGACATGGAGCGATGCATGGATAAGTATGTTTGGCATTTGGAAGAGCCACGTGTGGGGCAAAGCTATCCTAACTACTATGCTGCAAAACTAGCTAGTAAGTTTGGCAAAGTTGTGCTGTCAGGTGTCGGCGGTGATGAGTTTTTTGGTGGTTATCCATGGCGCTATTTTTATTCAGATACATCCATCAAATTCGACGATTTTGTGGATCAGTATTATCTAAAATGGCAGCGTTTAGTACCAAATACTGTGCTTAAAGAATTGCTAGCGCCCATTTGGGATGAAGTAAAGCATGTTTGGACGCGCGATATTTTTGCAGATGTATTTAAAAGCATTAAAAAAGAGAGCCTAACACCTGATGAGTGCGTGAATTGCAGTCTATATTTAGAGGCGAAAACATTTTTACATGGACTTCTGGTTGTTGAAGACAAACTTAGTATGGCCCACGGCTTAGAGACGCGAGTACCGTTTTTAGATAATGATTTGGTTGATTTCTCAATGAAAGTTCCGGTGAGTATGAAGATTAAAGAGCTGCCCGGAAAGATAGACGAGAATGACCTCTTAAGCAAAAAGCATGCCTATAAAAATGGAAAAGTTATATTGCGTAAAACACTTTCTAAATATTTGGATAAAGAAACGGTTCAAAGTAAGAAACAAGGATTTTCATCACCTGATGCTTCTTGGTTTAGGGGTGAAAGTATTGATTATGTAAAAAAAATAACAACAAATCAATATTCAAATATGCATATTTTATTAAATTCTGAAATTATTGATGATATCTATGAATCACATTTTCAGGAAGATAAAAATTGCCGATTATTTTTGTGGTCAGTTTTATACCTATATAAATTTGGTGTAATTCATGCCTAAAAGAATTTTTATTAGTTTAGATACAGATTGGTGTTCTGCTGAAATTTTAAGTGATTGCCTAGATATTATTGATTCATTGGGCATTAAAGTAACTTGGTTTGTTACTAATAAAATTGACGCACTTCATGAAAGAATGAAAGGCAATTCAAAATTTGACATTGGGCCTCATCCTAATTTTTTGTTTGGTAGCTCTCACGGAGAAACAGAAGACAAAGTTATAGAACATGTCTTATCAATGACGCCTAGTTTTCGGTTATTCCGTAATCATGCTTGCTATTATAATGGCAAGTTATTGTATAAGTTAAGAAGTGTAGGGGCTTTATTAGATTCTTCTTTATTTATTCCGAATTGTTTGCATGCAAACCCCTTTCGTCAATACGTTACAGAAGAAGACTATATTTTAAGGGTGCCTTATACTTGGTCTGATTATTATTTTCTTTTGCGCTCAGATGAGCATAATCCTATCACGCTAATAGAGCGTTCAGTAAATGATGTTGTTTTTTGTTTACATCCTATTCATCTGAGTCTTAATACCAAAAGTATAAGCCATTATAAATCTATTCAAACTGGCGGAGAGTGTGTGGACTATCATCATAATAAAAAGGGGATAAGGGATGTGTTTATGGAAATAGTAGAACACTGTTATAAACATAATATTGAAATATGTTTATTAGAGGTCATGCTTAATGAGTATTAAGTCAGCTAACATTGGAAAAATTAACACCGAAATACTTCCTAGCTATACTGGTTTTCTTAAACAAAAAGATAGGGAGTTTTTGGAAAGAGTTTATGGTCAAGATTTTGATGTATACACGAAAGCATTAAAGCAGCAAGGAGTCCAAGGAAAACGTGTTCTGGATGCTGGGTGCGGTTTTGGGCAATGGTCTGTCGCACTAAGTCAGTATAATGAAGAAATTTATTCAGTCGATTGCAGTAAAGACAGGATTGATTTTCTGAATTTTTCAATAGAAAAATTTGGTCTGAATAACATCACGACACATGTAAGTTTTTTAGAAGAATTTGGTAATTATGAGAATTTTTTTGATCATATTTTCTGTTATGGTTCCTTGTATCTTTGTGATAATTGGAAAAGGTCTTTACAGAATCTTATTAACTCAACAAAAAAAGGAGGCATAATTTCGGTAATGCTGACAGGGATAGGGTATTATCAAAACTTATGGGATCATCAAAAGAATCGTAGTCAGGATTTTGACCCAAGAACATATGCATTTCAAGCGCTTATTAATTCAGTGGCGGATAATAAGATATATTCTGGTTTGCCAACAGTCATTAATTTTTCTGATTTAGAGCAATTTGTTATCACATTAGGATGTAAAGCTGAGAAATCAAATGATAAAGATATGTTTTATGAAAGATTTTATAATGAATTTGATTGTGTTTATTGGGTAAAAATAACGAAATGTTAAAAAATATCTTGCCCGCATTTATATTAAAAATTATAGAAAATAGTTTTTATTGTGTTGGTTATATGCTTCTTGTTCCTCTTTTTATACTCCTTATAATATTTTCAATATGTATGCGTTTTTTTCATAAAAATAATGAATGCATTTTTATTGGGTTGCGCGAAATATGCAGTAACGCAATTGATTCAATAGCTGCCTTACGTAAAAAATATGAAGTTATTTCTTTTTTTGGTTTTTTTTTACATACATATCAGCACGATTCACGTTTGTATAATATAGCAAAGATTCCTGATTTTTTGAGTAAAAGCTCCACCTTAAAATTGATTTACACAAAAACATATCTACTTTGCTATTTTTTTTATGTGTCCTTTAAATGTGATAGTTTTATATACTTTTGGCATGATAGTTTTCTTCCATTAAATTTAGATTATTTTCTTTTTTACCTAATGAAAAAAAAAGTAATAGTGTGGTACTGCGGAAGTGATATAAGGTACGCCCCTATTCATACAGAGCTAATGAAAGAATTTGGTTTTGTGAGTAATTACGCCTTAAATGAGAAAAGTTCTAATATTGATTTTTTAAAAAAATTTTATAGACACAAGCTAGCAGAAAAATTTTGCATAATGCACGCAACAAGAGAGAAAGGAACTTTTTTAAAGAAATCTGCTATTTTCTTTAGGACTCCCTTTAAATTACCTTTTTTAGGAAAAAATAAAAAAACACAACTGCCTGTAAAAGTGTGCCACATTCCGTCTGACCGCATTAATAAAAATACTAATGTTGTGTTTGAGGCAGTTGAAATTCTAAAGAAAAAAAAAGTTTATTTTGAATTTATTTTTGAAGAATGCATTCCTAACGCCAGGGTCAAGTGCATACTAGAAAATTCTGACATATTAATTGATTACGCTGGTACAATTTGGGGCACGCTTGCTTGTGAAGCGATGACTTTTGGGTGTGTAGTAATTGGGGCTAATGAAGGACATTTTGAAGGTTTAAAGTCTCCTCCTATAGTGCGTTTTCCTCTTTCTGCTCAGCGGCTTGCTGATGTGCTTGAAAGGCTAATACAAAGTAATAAATTGCGCCAATATTTGATGGCTAAGAGTTTGGCTTATGCACAAGATGAACTAAGCGAAGAAAGATATTTAAAAAGAATTGTTGATGCGTTTGCTGGAAAGCTAGAAAAAAATGTACAGCCGTTACCAGAAATAAAAAAACTATTATTAAAACATTCAGAAAATAAATTTCAATATTTGATCATTAAACTACTTTTTTGAAGGGGTACAAACATGGAATTAAAATCCAACTTCTTAATTTGTGGAACATGCGCTGCGGGATGTTCGCAAATAACTGCAGCATTAAAGCAGCATCCTCAGATTTTTTTACCTATCAATCACAGACCTGAACCTCATTTTTTCTATAAAGATAGTGAATATGAGAAAGGTGTTTCATATTATATAAAGAAATATTTTTCGGAAGCTGTTGATGAAATAGCGATTGGAGAAACTTCAGGATCATATATGATGGGAGAGAATACGCCACAAAGAATATATGAACATTTTCCTCACATGAAAATTATCATTCAATTAAGAAATCCAACATTAAGAGCTTATGCGAATTACCGAGCCACAGTTGTGCACGGATTAGAAACTTTAAGTTTTGAAGAGGCTTTGAGTCAAGAGCCTAGTCGTATTCAGGCATATAAGGAAGAATGGAAATTTGTGAGGCCTTATAGCTATATAGAAAGAAGTCTTTATTACAAGCAGGTGGAAAGTTTTAAAAAAATTTTTCCTGCAGAGCAGCTTTTGATTTTGAAATCTGAAGATACACGAAAAGATCCCTTTTTGGCCTTTAAAAGATGTTATGAATTTCTTGGGGTAAGTAATAATTTTGTTCCTAAGATTCCCCCATCCTATTCTAACAGATCCGTGGTAGATCGTTCTGTGCAGGCTGGAATAAGAGAGAAAATTGGATCTAAAATCGATAAAATCATAGACTATGTAGAAAAAGAAAAAGATGCAATGGAATTATCTGAATCGCCTGAAGAACAAAAAATTATTAAGAGTCTTGTTGATAATCTAGAAAAAACCTTGATTCCAATGGACGAAAAATGTGTGCATTATTTAAATAACATTTTTTTAAAAGAAAAAAATGATTTGCAAAAAATTCTTCCTTTTGACATAGATGATTGGTATTTATAAGTGATATTTTTTTTTATTGGCCTTCAAGGAGCTGGAAAAACAACCATCGGAAGATCATTTTATGAGCAGCTAAAAATAAATCGGTTAAATACGGTATTTATTGATGGTGATATGATGCGGAATTTATTTTCTAAAGATTTAGGATATTCTCTTGAGGATCGTAAGGTCAATTTATCTCGTATTCTTTCCTTTTGTTCTTTTTGTGATAAAGAAAAACTTAACGTAGTTTGCAGTGTATTATGCATTTTTCCAGAATATCTTGAAGAATATAGAAAAAATTTTACATCTAGCAAAATAATCTATATCAATGTGGAAAAAGAAGAGATTCTTAATAGGGATCAAAAAGCTTTATTTTCAAATCCAAATGCACTTAACGTAGTTGGTAAAGATATTGATTTTTTGCCACCTGTTTCTATTGATTTAGAAGTGTTTAATCCTCAACCATTTAAAAATGCATCTGATATTGCTAATGAAGTATTGATAAAGTTAGAAAATGACGGAATATCCATACACTAAGCGTAATTTATTAGAGTTACCTAAAGAGCATTATATGTATAGTGCATTTTCAGGTGAATCCTTTTTATTTGCTTACAGTAATAACAGAAAGGATTTTATAGAGCGTTTTTTTTCTAGAAAATATAGATTTAGCTATTTATTTACTAAAGAAGTGCTGAAAAATTCTGGTTGCAGCATTCAATCAGAATATATAGAAAGCAAAACAACGAATTTAGAATTTGCTGATTTATTGCTTGATTTCTTGAAAAAAACAAAAAAATCTCTTAATAAAGAATTATTTATTGATGAGCATATACTTCCACTCATAAAAAAATTTGAAGTTACCAAGAGAATAATGAGTATTGAGTATTCAAAGGAAAATTTTATCGTTTATCCAATGTTTGCAAATGTTCTAGTGAGGCTTTGCAAAAATAAATTTGATGTAGTGTTATTCAATGCTCTTTTAAAAATAAATGACATATGTGTTTCTGTTTTTCTTTCTGGTCAAGAGGAGCTAGAGGAAGAGTTGCTTTTAACTATTATTTCGGTGCGAAATGAACTGGAAATTTACAATAATTTTAAGGAAACTATTTAATGAGAAAACTTAGTGATATAGGTTTTATCGGAGTTGATTCTTTAAGATCAAGGGCTTATTTGTCTTGTCTTAGAAAGGCTAAGTTAAGTCCATCTTTAGCAATAATCATAGAAAATTCTAAGCCATTATCTTCCTTTGATAAAAATGAGTATTTTGACGTTGATACTGAATTAAGGTTCTATTTTAAAGAAGAAGAATATATAAGTTTAGAAACTAGTGATATAAACTCAAATTTGGTGGTGGAAGCGCTTGCTAAAACTAAGCAGCAGTATTGGATATACTCTGGACCGTCAGGGGTGATAGTAAAAGAGAATATACTTTCTTTGGGAAAAAAACTTTTGCATATTCATCCTGGTAAAGTTCCGGGATATAGAGGTAGCACCACTATTTATTATTCCATATTGATGGAAAATGAAATTTACTGTTCTGCTTTTTTTCTTTCTAGTAAAATAGACGCGGGGGACTTAATTGGTCGTAAAGAATTTAAAATTTTTGCAGATAAGGATCGAATCGATTATATATATGATCCTTTTTTTAGAGCTTCATTTTTAGTAGATGTAATTAGCGACTATGAAAAAACAGGAGAATTTTTTATAAAAAAACAAACAGGTAATCCTCGTGATTTTTTTATCATTCATCCTGTTTTAAAGCATTTAGCAATATTGAGGTAATATGGTCAAACTTGTTTATAGAACCCAAAATAATAAAGATTATTGGAATGATCGTTGGAGCACTGAAATTGATCAAGGGGATCAATTCTCTAAAGATATTTATCCTATAAAATATGTCGAAATGATATGTCAATCTGGAGAAAAAATATTAGAAATTGGAGTAGGAGGTGGGCGTGTACTAAATTATTGTAAATTTGTTAAGAAATTTGATGTGCAGGGAATTGAAAATAGTGAAGTTGCTGTCAATTCTTTAATTGATCAATATGGTTATGCTGATATTTTGCATTGTGAAGATTGTGCCAGCATGTCCTTCGATAGTGATATTTTTGATGTCATTTTAGCTTTTGGAGTCTACCATAACTTTGATAGTATCGACAGAATTTCTCTTGCATTGCAAGAAGCTAAAAGAGTTGCAAAATCGGGAGCTAAATTTTGTATTTCACTAAGACCAGATAATGCTGCTTCAAATATTAATGAGTGGTTGTGGAAATGCTCAACAAAGAAAAAAAATGATGATTTAACCAATACATTTTTTCATAGAATGCTCATTAAAGATAAAGAAGCAAAAATTTTATTGTCTGAAAATGGTTTTTATGTCGAAAAAATTTTTCATGATCAGAATTATCCTATTTTGAGAAAATTTAAAATATTTGCGGCTCAAACATTATCTCCTAGAACGACAGGCTATAAATTGAATGCACTAGGAAAGTTTTTAAATAAAATTTTATGTTTTGTGTTTCCTTATCATAATTCAAATATTAGTGTTTTTATGGGTACGGTTAAAAAGTCATAATGAAATATCATCAGCAAAGAACAAAAGCAAATACTCTTAATTATCTGAAGAGTGCAATGAAATCTGCAAAAATTCTAGATATGGTGTTTTTTACCGTGAAAAATTGGACAGAGGAACGGCAAATTTGTCTAGAAAAAATAAACAAAGCGCTATTAGAGTGCCCTTCATTTATTGTTCGAAGTAGTGCTCTTGGAGAAGACAGGCCCCATGAATCGTTGGCAGGTAAATTTAAATCAATTTTAAATGTTTCTAAAAAAGACTTAAAGTATGCTATTGAAAAAGTAATAATATCTTATGGCGACACAATTTCACTAGAAGATGAGGTGTTTGTTCAGCCAATGCTGCAAGATGTAACTATGAGTGGAGTGTTATTCACAAAAGATCCCAACTCAGGATCGCCATATTATATCATAAATTATGATTTAAAGGGTGATACAACAGCGGTGACATCTGGAGGTGTTTGCTCTACTTTTATTGTTGCTCGTTGTTATCAAGAGGTAGAAAACTTAAAGTTTAAAAGGCTCATAGCTCTTGCCCAAGAGCTTGAATTAAAACTAAACAGTTCAAGTCTTGATATCGAGTTTGCTTTTGACAAAAATGCTGATCTTTTTTTATTTCAAGTCAGGCCTTTGATTATCAAAAATCGCCAAGAAGAAATCGCTCAAATTGGTGTTTTAGGTGCAATTAGAAATAAATTAGAAAATATCAGTGCTGAACACCCATATCTTTATGGAAAACGTACGATTTTAGGGGTGATGCCTGATTGGAATCCTGCGGAGATTATTGGCATTAGGCCTAAGCCTCTTGCTTTGAGTCTTTATAAAGAGTTAATCACAGATAGTACATGGGCCTATCAACGAGATAATTATGGCTACAAAAATCTTCGTAGTTTTCCACTTCTGATTGATTTGATGGGACTGCCCTATATTGATGTGCGAGTAAGTTTTAACTCATTTATTCCAAAAGACTTGGATCCAACCATCGCAAATAAATTGGTAAATTACTATCTAGACCGTCTGGAGCAGGAGCCTTTTTTGCACGATAAAGTTGAATTTGAGATAGTATTTTCCTGTTATACTTTTGATTTGCCTGATCGCATCCAAGCACTAAAAGAGCATGATTTTTGCTTAGAAGAAGTTGATTTGATAACGCAATCTTTAAAAAATCTCACTAACAACATAATACATAGTGATTGTGGTTTATGGTTAAAAGACATTGAAAAAATTGAAGAGCTTAAAAAACGCCATGATTTGATATTATCCAACCACAATTTTGATGAATTAAGTAAAATTTATTGGTTAATTGAAGATTGCAAAAGGTACGGCACACTTCCATTTGCTGGCTTAGCGCGTGCTGGTTTTATTGCCGTGCAACTTTTAAATTCTATGGTTGCTGTTGGAATTTTAAATGCTGACGAAAGATTGCAATTTCTAAATAGTCTTGATTCAGTCAGCACAACAATGACGCAAGACCTTAAAAGATTAGACCGAGAGCATTTTCTTAATAAATATGGCCATTTGAGACCTGGAACTTACGATATATTGTCTCCACGCTACGATGAGACGCCAGATATTTACTTTGACTGGAATAATCTAAAAGAGTGCCCATCTCATAAAAAAGAAGAATTTAAGTTAAGCCTTTCTCAAATGAAGAAAATTGAAAATTTGCTTGAATCACATGGGCTGGAACATGATGTGGTGGGTCTATTAAGTTTTATGAAGTTAGCTATAGAGGGACGTGAAAATGCAAAATTTATTTTTACAAAAACTTTAAGCGATATATTGTCATTATTAAAACAGTTTTCTGCAAAAAATAGCCTTGAACTAGAAGACGTGGCTTATCTAGATATCCAAAAATTTCTAAAACTTTATTCTTCTTCCTGGGATGTTTTTCAAGAAATAAAAGGTATTATATCATCTGGTAAAGAAAAGTATAAAATAACCAGCCAGATTAACCTTCCTCCTCTTATTGTTAATAAGGAAGATATTGAAGCTTTTTCTATTCCTGATAATAGACCAAATTTTGTAACCAGAAAGTCTGTTACTGCTTCTGTTATTACTGATTTATCTAGCTCTAATCATATGAATGGGGCTATCGTCTTTATTCCGAGCGCTGATCCTGGATTTGATTGGATATTTACTCATGGAATAGCTGGATTTGTTACGGCCTACGGAGGTGTTAATTCTCATATGGCTATTCGCGCAGGTGAATTAGGATTACCCGCAGTTATTGGTTCTGGAGAGAAATTATACAATTTATGGAAGTTAGCAAATAAAATTTATATAGATTGTGCTAACCAACGAGTAGAGGTTTTGCATTGAAGCGTATTGGCATAACAATGCGTGTGGAGTATCACTCTGACATTAACGAACGTAGAGATGCTTTGGATCAACGATGGTGTCAGTTTTTAAGAGTATGTAATTTACTGCCTATTTTTCTTCCAAATGAAGAAGGCAGTCTATTACATCTTGACACTTTGCACGGCATTATATTGACAGGCGGTAATTGTCTTGCTTCGCATGGAGGAGATGCCATTGAGAGAGATAACTTAGAAGAAAAGCTTATTACTCATGCAGTAGAATCTCATTTTCCTCTACTTGGTGTTTGTCGTGGTATGCAAATGATACAAAGTTATTTTGGGGTGCAGCTAAAGGTAGTTCCTAATCACGTGGCTGTTTACCATAATATTAATATGAATGATGTCTCTTTGAATGTGAATAGTTACCACAAATATGGAGCGCTTGATTCTACGAATGATTTGATGATAGATGCAAAATCTGAAGATGGCGTCATTGAAGCTGTGAGTCATAAGGAGTTCCCAATAAGAGGCATCATGTGGCATCCCGAACGAGAAAAGAATTTTTCTGAATCAGATATTCAACTTTTCAAAAATCATTTTCAGTTATGAAGCAAGATTTAATTGCTATTATTAAAGGAGCAGGAGAAAAGCTGCTCGAGTTTTATGGATCTAAGGATTTTAAAATTAAGGAAGACAAATCTCCTCTGACGCTTGCAGATCAGGCATCTCATAAGTATTTATGCCAGAAATTACTTGAAGTTAAGAATATACCCATTATGTCTGAAGAGAATGAAATTGCATTCGATATACGAAAAGATTGGGATGAATTCTGGCTTATTGATCCATTAGATGGAACAAAAGAGTTTATTAGTGGCTTTGATGATTTTTGTATTAATATAGCCATTATTCAGAAACATAAACCAATTTTAGGGGTTATTTATGCCCCCATGTTGAACGAACTCTACTGGGCAGAGCAGGGAAAAGGATTTGAATATCATGGTATTCCTCAAAAACGTTCTGGTGAATCAGAAACAATAGTGGCAGTTAGTCGCTTTCATAATTCAGAGAATTCGAAGAATTTTATAACCATTAATAACTTAAACCGCATCTATACCGTAGGGGCTGCACTTAAGTTTGGACGTATGGCATTGGGACAAATAGATTTATATCCAAGATTTGAAGGGTCAAAAGAGTGGGATACAGGAGCAGGGCAGATCATTTTAAAAGAGGCTAAATGTAATATGTTTGATTTAATAACAAAAAAAGAACCTAATTATAATAAGCCTGACGTTAGAAATAATTATTTTATTGCTAGCGGTCCAAATATCAATATCAATCAATTACAATATCCGGAATTTTCATGAAAGCTATTATTTTAGCTGCAGGACGTGGAAGTCGCATGGGCAGTTTAACGGCAGACCAGCCGAAATGCTTAACTGTGGTGCACGGTAAATCTCTTATTGAGCACCAAATAAATGCACTGTCAGAAGCAGGTATTAAAGAAATTGCCATTGTGACAGGTTATAAATCAGAGATGCTTCGTAGTTATGGCACTTATCATTTCCATAATCCACGGTGGGAAGAAACAAATATGGTTTCTTCGTTATTATGTGCAAAAGAATGGCTGGATGAAAGTGATTGTATTGTGAGCTATTCTGATATTTTTTATGGATCGCAAATTATTAAAGATTTAATAGCTTGCAAAGACGATATTGCTATTGCCTATGATCCAAATTGGCTTGAGTTATGGTCTAAACGTTTTAAAAATCCATTAGATGATGCAGAGACATTTCGCATAGATGATAATGGATTTGTTACGGAGATTGGTCAAAAAGCATCTTCTGTTGAAGAAATTCAAGGACAATATATGGGCTTGTTGAGGTTTAAGAAGGGAATTTTTTTGAATTGTACTAAAAAAAATTCCGATGAAGTTTTGGAAAAAATAGACATGACTAATTTTTTGTGCAAGTTAATACAAAGTGCTTTTAAAATAATAGGCATAGTCAATATAGAGTTGTGGGGAGAGTGTGATAATCAGCAGGATGTTTTTATAGTCGATCAGTATATGGTGAGTCAATAATGAATGAAAAAAAAGCTTTTTTTTTAACACTTGATATTGACAGGTGTCCTGATTACATACTGGACAGCGTGATTAATCTTTTGGTACGTAAAAATATTCCAGCTACTTTTTTTGCAACGCATGATACTCCACTCTTGCAAAAAATTAGAAAATTTGACTTGAGTATCCGTTCAGATTTTAATATAGGTTCTAATCATGGAAATAGGATTGCTGAAGTGTATAAGTACGTGTGCAAGATGTTTTCCTTTGAAAACCAAAAAGGACTATTACCTAAAAGTTCTGACAATGTGGTTTGTTCTATATTTATAAAACTTTTTTACAAAAAATTCAAAAATTAAACATGTGTGGCATCTTTTTTTCTATTGGGTTTGAAAATCTTTCTGCTTTAGTCATCGATAGTGTTTCGCATCGTGGCCCAGACGGGCGAGGTTGGAATGAATTTTCATCTCCTAATGATCTAGTTGTTATGGCGCATCGTCGTCTTGCAATTGTTGATTTAAGTTCTGATGGTCATCAGCCTATGTCTTCTGAAGATAAGCGCTACTGGGTTACCTATAATGGCGAGATATACAACTATCATGAAATTCGTAAAGATCTTGAAGCATTGGGCTGTATATTTAAAACAAAGACGGATACCGAAGTCTTATTGAAAAGTTATATACAGTGGGGGGCCGATTGTTTGAATCATTTCAATGGTATGTTTGCATTTGCGATTTGGGATGATAAAGAGAAATTTTTTTTTGCAGCTCGTGATCGTTTTGGTATTAAGCCGCTTTATTATTATAAGCAGGCAGATAAAATAGCTTTTGCATCTGAGATAAAACAATTTAAACATTTACCAAACTGGAAAAGCGTTCTTCATCAAGAAATGGCCGACGAATATTTAGAAAAAGGATATTGTGATCACAAAGTAGAAACGCTATTCAAAAATGTTTTTCAGCTTTTGCCTGGAGAATACGTTTGTTCAAATTCTAATGGTTCATTAAGTTTTTCTAGTTGGTATAAACTTAAAAATCACATTTCTTCGAAGGGTATTAGTGACAGACAGGCAATTAATACTTTTAAAGAACTTTTCGCAGATGCGATTAAGTTGAGACTTCGAGCAGATGTTCCTATTGGAACATGTCTATCTGGTGGTCTGGATAGTTCATCGATAGTTTCTGTTGTTCGTAAAATTCAAGGTGCTATTCAAAAAATTTACACATTTAGTTCCGTTTTTCCTAGTCACAAAGTTGACGAGTCAGTATATATTGATGAAATCGTATCACAAAAAAATCTTACTTCTTATAAGAATTATCCTTTATGCGGAGGGTTTTTGGAAAATTTGGACTCAATTCTTTACTATCAGGATCTGCCATTTTCGGGGACAAGTATTTTTGCGCAATGGAAGACATTTGAAAGTGCAAAAGAAACAGGAGTGACAGTTTTATTGGATGGTCAAGGGGCGGATGAATCACTTCTCGGCTATTCTTGGATGTTGGATACCGTTGTTTTTGATTATCTCAAAAAACTAGATATTTTGAATTTATCTAGGTTTATTTGCTGGCAATCTAAATATAATAATAGGCCCATCAAGCAAATTATTTTATCTGCTATACAACAAAGATTTCCCCGTATTCTTTATATTTTATTGAAAATTTTAAACAGGCCCACTCCTGTCCAACACTTTAAAAAATTAGCAACACTCAACGAAGTTTGTTTGGAGCATTTTTATAATAATTTGCAAACGCTGTTACGTTATGCAGATAGAAACAGTATGGCTTTTTCAAGAGAATCTCGCTTACCTTTTTTAGATTATCGACTTGTTGAGTTTATTTTTTCCTTGCCTATTAATAAAAGACTCAGGGGAGCTGAGACCAAGTGGATTTTACGAAAATCAATGCAGGGCATTAACGTTGATTCTATTTTAAATAGACAAGATAAAATTGGTTTTGCGACTCCCGAAAATGATTGGTTTGAAAAATTAAAAAATTCAGATAATATGCGCCATATCAACTTCTCGTCCTTTAAAAATTTTATATTTGCTAGATGGTGTGAAAATAATGGGTTTATTTGAGGAATTTTAAGGATGCATGTCTCAATAATTGGAAAAGGATTCGTTGGAAGTGCGATTTCTAAATATTTGGATTTTAAACTAATCTCTTATGATTGCTTAAATTCACAGATATTTAACTTGTGTCAATCAGACACTTGGATTTCTTTGCCTAAAAATACTGATGTGGTAGTTTTAGCTGCTGGGAAAATTTCCAATAATACTTTTGAGCTAAAGGAAGTCAATGTAAATCCCATTATTGAATTATGCACATTTTTTAAAAAGTGTAGAATCAAAAAACTTATTGTATTATCGACGGGAGCAGTATACGGAAGTTATGACATAGAAACTTCTTCAAGTAATATATGTGTGCCTGAATCTAATTATGGCAAGTCTAAACTTGAAGCTGAAAATTTGATATTAGAGCATTGGGAATCCAAGTTAAATATTTTACGTTTATTTTTTCCATATGGCCCAAAACAAAAATTACCAAGGCTAATGCCAAGCTTGATAAAAAAAATTATGGAAGGTAGTCCTATTCAGATTAATGATGATGGAGGGCCATTCATTTCACTAACTCATGTTGAAGATCTTGCAAAGGTCATTGTTGAAGATTTTATTCTCACTGAAAATAAACAAATTATAAGTAACATTGCTTCTCCTTTTAAGGTGAATATTCGTGATTTATCGAACGAATTATCTAAGCATATAGGCAAACAGCCACTTTTTGAAAAAACAAAAATAAAGTCATCAAATTGCACTTCTGTTCCTTATAATTTCTCTTGGAAAAAATCTGGTAATTTTAAGGATTTATTCGGTGAAATTTAGCGATAAGTTATTTTATTTTTTGCAAGCATTTTTTATAAATTTTGAATTTAATATTTTTGATAAAATACGAGTTTTTTTGTATAGACCTTTTTTTAAAAAGCTTGGTTATGGTACACGTATTTGTTCTGGGGTTCATTTTAAGTATCCTAGCCAAATTAAAATAGGCAATTTTTGCTATTTAGGAAAAGGAACTATTGTGGCTGGTTTAGGTGGTATAGTTATCGGAGATTATGCGTTAATAGGTGCTCATGTGAAAATATGCTCAGGCACACATGTAGCAGCTGATATCGATAAGCCAATATGTTTTCAGGGGTTAAGAAAAAAATCAATTAATATAGGCAGTGATGTGTGGATTGGCTTCGATTGTACTGTGTTGCTTGGCTCCAAAATAGGAGATCACTCGATTATTGGTGCTAACAGTGTTATTTTGGAGGATTCAGACTTTTCTGATTATTCAATAATTGCAGGAACCCCTGCTTCCTTGAAAGGAAAAAGAAATGCTTAAAAATAAAAGAATATTTATCACAGGGGGGGCTGGTTTTATTGGAAGTCTGCTCGCAAAAAATCTCTGCACGGATAACCAAATCCTTATATACGACAATTTCGGAAGGAATGCATTGCAATTTCGTGGTCTAGATAAGCACCCTAATATTCAATTAGAAGTTGGTGATATTTTAGACTTTGAGCAATTAAATCAGTCTCTTTCTAAATTTTGTCCCACTCATGTTGTGCATTGTGCTGCTATTGCAGGCATTAACACAGTTATTGAAAATCCGACCAAGACTCTTAGAGTAAATATTCTTGGAACAGCAAATCTTTTAGACACCATAAAGAGGTTGAATTTAAATCTTGATCGCGTTGTTCTGTTTTCAACAAGTGAAATTTTTGGGCAGCAAGCATTTCAAAGTTCTGAAACGAATAATGCAGTAATTGGAGCCGTTGGAGAAGCACGATGGACATACGCTGTTTCTAAGCTTGCTGATGAACATTTTGGACTTGCATACTATAAAGAGTTTGGCATTCCTTGTACCATTGTGCGCCCTTTTAATGTATATGGTCCTGGGCAAGTCGGTGAAGGTGCGTTATCAATTTTTATTCAAAGAGCTCTGCAAAATGAAACAATATATATACATAGTGAAGGCACTCAAATTCGTGCCTGGTGTTATGTAGATGACATGATAGATGGTTTGATGAAATGTATGGTTAGTCCCAGTGCTGTAGGAGAGGCCTTTAACATTGGAAACGTAAGAGCTGTAACTACAATCTACGGTTTGGCAAGTTCTGTTTGTAGGATTTTAAGCTCAAATTCAAAGATAGAATTTTCAGGAAAGAAAATTGCTGATGTGGAATTAAGAGTGCCAGATATTTCAAAAGCAAAAGAAATTTTAAATTTTGAAGCAAAAGTTGATTTAGAAGAAGGAATACCACTAACCGCGGAGTATTATAGAAATTTCTTGAAAGAATAAAAGCAATGACGATTTGCGCAATTCATCAGCCTAATTTTATTCCGTGGTTACCCTATTTTGATAAAATTTCTAAAGCAGACATTTTTATTTTTTTAGACAATGTAGCTTATCCCAAAAGTGGGAGCTCAATGGGAGCATGGTGTAATAGGGTTGCTATTGATATGCAAGGGCGCGATTTATGGTTTTCTTGCCCTGTTATTCGAGAAAGTGGTACGCAGCTCATTAAGACAGTTAAAATTAATTATAGACAAGTAAATTTTGAAAAATGGATTTACACACTTCAATGTGCTTATGCAAAGCATTCTAATCTAAGAATTATCACCCAAATAATAACCGAAGTTTTTAATGAAAATCACTTATTTGTTGCCGATTTCAATATTTCACTGATTAAAAAAATATGTAAACTGATAGGCATAAATACATTTTTCACTAAGCAGTCAGAATTGGGAGCTGATTCTTTTTCTTCAAATGAAATGCTGATAAATTTATGCCACAAAGTTAATGCTTCTCATTATTTGTCAGGCACAGGTGCAATTAGTTACATGGATGATGAAAAGTTTTTAGAGTCAGGGATTCATGTTTTGCATCAAAAGCAAAATTATACTGAGTCAATCAACCTAGTAAAAAAATACTCAATCATTCACCATCTTATTACGACAAATATTTCTAATTGGGGTCAGTTCGATGCTTAAACATGGAGACGTATCTTTACGTGCAGTAAGGAATGCAGATGCGCATATACTCTATGAGGCCATTAATTCACCAAGTCTTGTACGTTTTAATGCTCCCTTTAAGCCTGTTCATGAGAGTTGTCATTTGGAATGGTTGTCTGGGGTTTTGAGCGATAAGACCAAAGAAGTATTTATTATAGAGCATTCTGAAGTAAGTGTTGGTTGTATTCAGTTAATCGATATTAATTCTATTCACAGAAGTGCTGAGCTTACAATGCGAATTTTTGATGAATCATGCCGCGGAAAAGGTATTGGAAGAAGTGCTGTCTCTCTTTTATGCGAACATGCATTTTGTGATTTAGGACTTGTGCGTGTTTGGTTAAGGGTTTTTTCTGAAAATGAACGGGCTATACATGCATATAAAAAAGCAGAGTTTTCAGTTGAAGGAGTCATGAAAAAGGCTGCTTTTATCAAAGGAGCTTTTGTGGATGTAGTTGTTATGGCGAGACTAAGTGATGATAAGCTTTAATCTAGAAGGCTATCAGCCAGGTTCTAAAATGAAGTGCAACGCATTAGAGTGTTTGTTGAAAATACAGGC
>JBAXJB010000018.1:0-31103 GCA_037138055.1 Alphaproteobacteria bacterium
TAAAAGAGACAGCTTGTCTAGCGAAAGAACTTCTTTAGCATCAGCATTTGGTGATAGCGATAGTGACCATAGCGATGATGACACTGAAGTTTTAGCTTTCCCAGGTTTTGACTTGCCATCTAAAAGAGACAGCTTGTCTAGCGAAAGAACTTCTTTAGCATCAGCATTTGGTGATTTTGATGACAGCAATTCAAGAGACTCAGTCGCATCATCGTCTTCTTCTCTTGTGCAACAAACACGCAGAGTTAGTATTAGTAGTGCCGTAACTGATAATTTATCTAGCGATGAAGTATCTCAAAAATCTACTCAACCCGAAAAAAGAGACCGTAGCGTAACCGGTAAAGAGAACTCAGGACAATCACCAGTAAGAAAGAAAAAACCAGGTGGTAATAGAGTTCCCTTGTCACCCTTAAACTAAGCCGCATCACGTCCTTCACCTAGAGCCGCGAGTATTCTAGCCACTGTGCGAATTTCTTCGCACACCTCGCGGCTTAGTTGTTGGCGCCCAGTGGTGATATCGTCCTGGATTCTAACCATCTGAGAATCTAAACTACGCCAATACTTAGTAGTATCTGTTGCCACTTCAGACTGACGACTTAGCAGTTGCTGCATATTAAATTGGCTCTGCGCAACGTTTTGCAATGCTGCTAATTGCTGATTTTGTTGGTCAGTCAGCATATTTAATTTTTCTGCAAGATCAGTCAATCCACGCATATACTGCTGGCGATTTTCTTCTCCACGCTGCAACTGCTGAGCCAAAAGCTGCATACTTTCTGCTGCTTGTTCAAAGACACTCTGTGAATAAGTTTGCCCAGTACTTTGCCCTTCAGCACTTCCTATGCTAAGTTTTCCAAAATGAATTCGCTCTTCGATATAATAGAAAAATCCTTGGATTCCCTTATTATATTGCACATCAATAAAGCCAATAATCAGTGATCCAAGCAACCCGAATAATGATGAGCTGAATGCAGTTCCCATACCAACTAAAGGCGCTCGCAATCCGTCCTTTAGTGTCTTAAACGCATCTTGAATATCACCCGCTTGCAAATCAATGCTAGAAATTACGCCAGAAATTGCTGTCACCGTATGGGATAATCCCCAAAATGTCCCCAGAAGTCCTAAGAAAACTAATAATCCTGTAACATAACGATTAATGTCCCTAGTCTCGTCGAATCGATTTTGAATACTCCCAAACGTTGCTTGCAACATAAAGCTTGATGGTCGAGTTTGCTGAAAGAGCTGCTGTAAAGGTTTCAACGCCCTTGGCTTTGGAGCGCTAGTTTCATGGTCACGTGATTTTTCAAAAAATGAAAACCATATAGCTTCTTGCCTTAGAAAGAAAAACAAGTAGGCATTGTACAAAACTCCAAACAAAAACAATGCTAAAATAGTACCATTCAAGGGAATATTGGTTACAAATGCAGATTTTGCCTGCGGAAACAGTGCTACAAGCACGCCTAACATTATGCATATAAAACAAATAGAAATAAACGCACTGCGCCGTATAACAGACATAGAACCCAAAATTTTAAAAGATATTGATATAAGCTTAAATGATAAAATTTTAACAATAAAGGGGGCAATAAGAGGTCTACTCAGGTAACTGCATCCAACTAGGCTTACTTACCCTTACGAAATGACCATTTATCACTATTTCGGACTGC
The DNA here is from genome assembly GCA_037138055.1 of Alphaproteobacteria bacterium. Classification (GTDB taxonomy): domain Bacteria; phylum Pseudomonadota; class Alphaproteobacteria; order Paracaedibacterales; family CAITNM01; genus CAITNM01. The sequence goes on from JBAXJB010000018.1 coordinate 1,665, forward strand.
AGGGCTTCTAATTTCAGCAATGCAATCCCAACACTACCATTGGCTGCACGCAGCTCTCCAACCTCGTGCCCATTAGCTACAAGCTTATCTCCAACGATACATTCACCAGGTACGCTGAAACTAATTGGAAAAGCACGTTTGCGAATTTGCCCAACATAACGAGAACGCGCTGTCAGTTCTTGCCCCATGTAACAACCTTTGGTCCAAGCAATGGCACTAAGTTCATCCATACCCCACTCTAAAGGAATTGATTTATCCACAACCATGTCATGGGCTCCATCTGGAATACCTAGGCTTATACGCATGTTTTCATAAACGTCACTTGATGCTTCAGAAACTATTTTCTTATCATAAAATCGATAACCAAGCTCCTTTAAGCGAGGATCAAAAAAACAGTTTTCAACTTGAGCTGAGCTAACTCCAATCTGCCAATCGGTATTTATATTAATGCTAACATCAGAACGTAATTTGAATAATTGTAATCGCTGTACAAATGCATGAGCACGCGTTGCATCAATATCAATAAACCACGAATCACCAGTACGAATTATAAAAAAATCAAATTGAAATTTTCCTTGAGGAGATAGCATTAAGCTGTAAATAATGGACTGACGATCCAGGAGTTTTATATCTTGAGTAATAATTCCCTGCAGAAATGCTTCACGGTCACTACCCTGTATTTCAATGATGGTGCGGTTTGTTAAGTGACAACAAAAATCAGTTTTGGGAACAGTCATACACAAACACTTTCCCGCAATAAGTGCATTCTATTCGATCATCTGTTTGAATAGATAAATAAACACGTGGATGCCCAAGTGTTTTACCATCCTCCGAACCATCACACATTACTTCTTTTTCAGAAACAATAACAGATTCACGCATGTTCAGCACACAGCATTTCAAGCACCTCACTGTTTTTCATGGTGCGTTCTTTTTGTGGATGATCTTGCGGTAGACTTAAGTCTTTAACTTTAACCGTATTGGTTTTGGTTTCTTCTTCTCCAATGATAATAGCGAAGCGCGCGCCAATTTTATCGGCATCTTTAAAAGCTTTTCCTGGATTTGTTTTATAAAGTATTTCGCAGACATTACCTTTTTCTCTGAAAGCTTTTGCTAATTGTAGTGCTTTAGAAAAATAATCACCGATCACAATGATTACAATCGGCACTGGTTTTGCAAATGCTCTGTTTTCTAAAAGCAAAGCAATACGATCAACCCCCATGCCCCAACCAACAGCTGGAATTGATGGCCCACCCATATGCTGCACTAAACCATCATATCTACCACCACCCAAAACAGCATCCTGAGCTCCCAGATCATTACTTTTAAATTCAAATGCCGTATGAGTGTAGTAATCAAGGCCACGCACCAAGGTAGGATCGAGAGTATACTTAATGCCAAGCACTTCTAAACCTTCGCGCACTTTTTCAAAAAACTGTGCCGCAGAAACTGTTAAATGTGCTGAAATTTTTGGCGCATCTTCTGCAATACGTTTATCGTTTAAATCTTTAGAATCCAAAATACGCATAGGATTTTTATCTAATCGTTGCTGACTATCTTCTGAAAGCTCGCTTCGATATTTAGAAAAATACTCAATTAATGCAACCCGATACGCATCTCTGCTTTGCGAATCCCCTATAGTATTTAAGTGCAAACTTGCATTAATTTCTAATCGATCAAGAATTTGCTGTGCTAAGTCTAACATTTCAACATCGGCACAAGGGTTATCTACCCCAAAAAATTCAACACCAAACTGGTGCAATTGCCTGTATCTACCACGTTGAGGTCGCTCATATCGAAACATGGGACCGTAGTAGCAATATTTTAATGGCAACTGCTGTGTAAGACTATTGGAAAGCAGCGCCCGTACCACAGGCGCCGTACCTTCAGGCCGCAGAGTAATTTCTTCACCCCCACGATCTGAAAATGTGTACATCTCTTTGCCAACAATATCGCTAGTTTCACCTACAGCCCGTTTAAAAACCCCAGTATATTCAAAAATTGGCGTATCAATACGTTCAAACCCAAACTGACGTGCAGTTAGAAAGGTTGTATCTTGGATGTGCTGAATACACCTTGCAAAATCACCTAGAAAATCACGGGTTCCTCGAACGGGCTGCAATTTAGTCATATTATGCCATTGTATCTAAAGCTTTTTGGAAACGTCCCGCATGGGATTTTTCTGCTTTTGCCAACGTTTCAAACCAATTAGCAATTTCGTCAAAACCTTCTTCACGTGCTGATTTAGCCATGCCAGGATACATATCTGTATACTCGTGGGTTTCACCAGCAATAGCAGCCTTTAGGTTATCTGTTGTTGCGCCAATAGGAAGACCAGTAGCTGGGTCACCTACTTCTTCTAGAAACTCAAGGTGACCATGTGCATGTCCAGTTTCACCTTCAGCAGTTGAACGAAATACTGCAGCAACATCATTGTAGCCTTCAATATCTGCTTTTTGAGCAAAATATAAATACCGGCGATTTGCTTGTGATTCACCTGCGAACGCATCCTTAAGATTTTGTTCGGTTTTAGATCCTTTTAATTTTGTCATAATATTAATACTCAACAAGTTGAACTTCATAAAATATGAGAGGGAAGCTCCGAAAGGTCAAGTGCTAGTTGTTCTTTAAAAGATTTATCGTGTTTTGCAGCATCGCCAGTATACGTTCATAGACTTTTAGATTACCTTCATGGCCGCGAGATGCCTCTCGCATATCAGCCATTTCAAGAATAGATTTAACGTTTGATTCGTACACAAATCCATTTTTATCCGCCGCAGGATCATCAGGCGCATACACCTTAGGAAAAGGTGTTTTGTCATGGTGAATTTTCCCCAAGGTAATTAATTCAGCTTTCATTTTCTTATCGTAGTAGGTTTTAAAAGCAGGGATACGGCGCCTATATGGCATTTCACCAGCCACAGTATTTTTCACTCCTGCATTCGCAAGATTTTCAGAAATTATCAGCATACGTTTGTTTTGCACAACCATTCCTGAAGTAGCAACATATAAAGCGCGAGTAAGAGTAGATTGTGCTTTATTAAAAGTCATAGGAATTATCCTCCTTGTGACATGCTTAGAATTGTTTTCACCAGTTGATGAAAGTTTTTAACCGTACTTAAAATTGCATCGTGTTCAAGTACATTTTTTGACATCTCTAGCATTTCCATTTCTCTAGAAATTTCTGTTTTTGTATTAATAGAATCATCAGCACCAAGCCTTAATGTTCTGACCGTTGGACCATCTTTGGTTGGCATAGCTCCATGGCGCTTTAAAATCTGTCCAAATGAACGCATTTCTTTGCGCGTTGCTCCCTTAATATCAGAATGCGCAATGTTTTGTGCCATAAGGCTCGACCTAGCACTCAGCCAAGTAAGCCGGTGGTTAAGAAGCAATGAGAGTTTATCGTCAAACAGACTCATACAAAAAATCTTCAAATTCCTACTATGTATAATAAAAAAAATTGTTTAACATTTAATTAAATTTATAAGAATGAGTAGGTATGCTAAGTCTCAGTCGCAAAGTTGGCGAATCCATTATTATTAATGATGATATTGTCTGCACAGTCCTAGAAATAAATGGACGCATTGTAAAACTTGGGTTCGAATACCCCAGCACTTCATCTGTTCTACGCCAAGAATTATATGAACGTATAAAACAGGAAAATAAAGCCGCTAGCGAAAATGTGGAGGCAGTTAGCGAGGCTATAAAGCTTCCACAGAAAATTCGCGTTGGAGAAAAGTAGAAGTTTTATATTTTAACGAATTTTACCCGTGATTTTTTGCTGCAATAACATAATACCATAAAACAATGCTTCAGCCGTTGGTGGGCAGCCAGGAACGTAGACATCAACAGGAATAATTCTATCGCACCCACGTGTTACAGAGTACGAATAATGGTAATACCCCCCACCATTCGCACAACTTCCCATAGAAATTACCCAACGTGGTTCTGGCATTTGGTCGTAAACTCTACGTAACGCTGGTGCCATTTTGTTCGTCAAAGTTCCCGCCACAATCATGACATCTGCCTGCCTAGGGCTTGGTCTAAAAATAAGTCCAAACCTATCAAGATCATAACGACTTGCCGCACTATGCATCATCTCTACGGCACAACAAGCAAGACCAAAAGTCATTGGCCACAAAGAACCACTCTGAGCCCATGCTGCCACCTGGTCAAGCTTCGTTAAAATATAACCCTTGTTTGAAATTTCTTCAGTAAGAGACTGAAAAATCTCTTTTTCATTTTGTAAAGCATGCGGCAAATAGGCTTTTAAATCTTCAAGTCTTGTTGTCATACATTAACGCCAATCAAGCGCGCCCTTTCGCCATTCATACACAAAACCAATGGTTAGAATCCCTAGAAAAATCATCATTGACCAAAAACCTGGCCACCCAATATATTCCAGCGATATTGCCCAAGGAAACAAAAACGCTATTTCCAAATCAAAAATAATAAAAAGAATCGCTACTAAATAAAATTGCACATCAAACTGTCGACGCGCATTTTTTTCAGGCGCATCAAATGAATCAAAACCGCATTCGTATGGAGCATTTTTCTGCGCATAAGGATTACGCTTGCTACGCATCCAAGATATTCCCAATAACAATGCCGCAAAGCCAAATGCCACAGCAAAAAAAACTAAAATAGGGAAATATGCATCAAGTGCCATGGCTAAATCTCAGGCTTTATTGTGATTTATTCTACGCGAAATACAAAAAATTACCAGGGCTGCAATGCATTAATAAGAACACCATTGATAATGATAACGTTAAAATGTTGGTTTTTTACATTTATGCCTTAAAAGGGTAGGGTTGTGAGAGTTGAATAATTCACCTAAAAATCCTCATCTTCAAAGTATTTAAAGACAATGAATCGATAATTTGCGCTTAAACGAAACTCCACGAGGCTAACCTCGTGGTTTTACAGTAACCCAAAAACATATCACTTCTCAATTGGATACTTATGGTCTTTCCAGCTTTGGAAGCCACCTTTTACTTCTTTCGAAGGATAACCCAAAGATGCAAATTTCTTAGCAGCCTTCTGACCCAGATTACATAGTAACTCGTAACAGTAAACATAATTGAAGCCATCTTTTCTTAAATCAGAAAAGTCTGTTTGATTTCCTTCAAATCGATCCCATTTATCGAATGGTAAGTTAATCGCTCCTGGAATATGACCAGCTTTAAAATCAGCCTCTTTCCTAACGTCAACTATTGTTATATTTTTGGATCCAATTGCTGATTTAACACCACCAGGACCCGTTGTAAAGTTCATCTCATTTTCAAAATACTTTACTGCTGCTGCAGTATCCTGAACAGAGTTTGACGAAAGAGTTTTGTTGAAAGGGCCTTCAGAACATGCCACTAAAATTAATGACAAAAATATTAAATGAAGTTTTTTCATATTATACACCACCCATTGTATATGTTTTATATCATCGCCAGTGTACAATATAAGCACTTAAATTTCTAGCATGCATCTAAATGTTTTTCTTTGCTGACGCCTGGTTGAACATTATACTAAACACAAATATTCAATAAAAAAACAATGACTAAAATTATATTTATGGGCACTCCAGAATTTGCCCTTTATCCCTTAAAAGCTTTGGTGAAAGCTGGCTATTCAGTTATAGCTGTGTATACGCAACCTCCCCGACCAAAGGGAAGAGGACATGCAGAAACCTTATCGCCTGTGCATCAGTTTGCACAAGAGCAAAATATTCCTGTGCACACACCTGTAGCCCTGAAATCACAAGAAGAACAGGAAAAATTTGCTCTGCTAAATGCCGATATAGCCATTGTAGCTGCTTATGGTCTATTGCTCCCCAAACAAATTCTAGACGCCCCAAAACTAGGTTGCATTAATATCCATGCATCGTTACTGCCACGCTGGAGAGGTGCCGCTCCCATTCACAGAGCTATTGAAGCAGGTGATACAGAAACAGGCATCACAATTATGCAAATGGACGAAGGCCTAGATACTGGTGCTATGCTTCTTATTAAAAAAATTCCTGTCGAAAGCGCTGATACAAGCCAAACGCTCCATGATAAAATGCTAACGCTTGGAACAGAGTCATTACTTGAAGCTTTACCAAAAATTATTTTAAAGAAAATTGAATCAACAGCTCAACTTTTTGATGGAGTTACTTATGCCCATAAGCTCAAGAAGGAAGAAAGCACCCTGAATTTTGACTCCGACGCCGATACAATTTTACGAAAAATTCGCGCCTTAACACCTTGGCCTGGCACCACAGCAATTCTTGACGGAGAAATCATAAAAGTCATAGAAGCTGCAAAAGTAGCGAATATTAGCGTCTATCCAGCAGGAACTTGGGTTGTCACAAATGACCATAAGTTGATAATTTCTTGCAAAAAAGGGGCAATACAGCTTAAAATACTGCAAAGGTCCGGATCTAAACCTGTTTCGTGCAGTGATTTTTTAAATGGATACCGGGGCACAAATATCATTTTTGAAAATACAATTTAAGGAATTTCCGTGTTAAATACTCCTAAAAAGACTAATTTCTGGTTTTTACCACTTGGTGGAGCCGGCGAAATCGGTATGAATCTTAACCTCTTTGGTCACAATAATGAATGGATTATTGTAGATTGTGGTATTACTTTCGGTGACCGTTTGGGCATTGATATCATTATGCCAGACCCATCAGCCATACTAGAGCATGCTGATAGCATTAAAGCACTGGTGTTAACCCATGCCCATGAAGATCATATTGGAGCAGTTCCTTATCTATGGCCCTATTTAAAATGCCCAGTTTACGCAACACCTTTTACCGCTCAAATATTGCGTCAAAAACTAGAAGAAAAGTCCTGGGCAAAGCAAGTAAAAATTATTGAAGTGCCTCTCTCTGGCAGAGTACAAATTGGTTCATTTGATGTTGAATATATTACTTTAACACACTCTATTCCTGAACCAAATGCGTTGGCAATTCGAACGGAACTAGGCTGCGTATTGCATACAGGCGACTGGAAAATTGATCCTCAACCACTATTGGGCGAAGCAACAAACGAAAATCGCTTAAAGGAAATTGGAGAAGAAGGAGTCTTAGCTTTAATATGTGACTCAACAAATGTATTTGATGAAGGATCAACCGGATCAGAAGGTGACGTACGTGATGAATTTGAAAAACTCATAGATCAAATTCCAAAAGGTCGTATTGTTGCATGTTGTTTCTCTTCAAATGTCGCTCGTGTAGAATCTATTGCTTATGCTGCGCATAAGAATGGTAGAAAAGTTGCATTGCTGGGCCGTTCACTTGAAAAAATGATCCGCGCCGCAACGCTTACCGGCTACCTGAAAGAATTGCCAGGTTTTATACCAGCAGAACAAGCCATGGATATGCCACGCGATAAAGTATTATTCATAAGCACTGGTTCACAAGGTGAATACCGTTCCGCACTAGCGCGTGTTTCTCAACGTGATCACCAAACAGTATCTCTCGATGAAGGTGATACAGTCATATTCTCTTCCAGGGTTATTCCAGGAAATGAGCGTACTATTTCAGCTATGCAAAATCGCTTAATTCATCAGGGCATTCGTATTATTACTTCTCATGAAAAAGCAGTGCACGTGTCAGGTCACCCTGCTCAAGAAGATTTAAAAGCTATGTACAAGTGGATAAAACCCCAATCACTAATCCCAGTACACGGTGAAGCACGTCACATGCATGCTCAAGCAGAGCTTGGATTAGCAAATGGCATCAAACAAGCTCTAGTGCCTTCTAATGGCACTCTTATTGAGCTATCTGGCAAAGCCCCTAAGATAATTGATACCGTAGATTCTGGACGTTGGGGTATTGATGGAAAATGCTTAGTTAATATGCAAAGCCTTATCTTAAAAGAACGCCAGAAAATTTCCGTTCAAGGCGTTATTTTCTTAAGTATTCCAGTTGATGATATTTATCAAATGCAAGGCACACCTATGGTGAGTTCTTACGGTGTTGTTGAACCCGGTGAAGAAGCACAAAAACTACAGGAAGATATGCAAAACATAGTTCGTCGCACAATGCGGAACAACCTAGGCAAAGAAAAAAATTACGTTGAGGCACTGCAACGTGCTGTTAAACAAGAATGTAATCAACGTTTTGGTAAAAAACCCATTACTGATGTGCATTTTGTAAAGAATGAGGCATTTTAAAAAGCTACTTGGGTTTACTTACCTTTCAGCAGGTAAACCTAAGGGCGCATTATATGTGCAAAAACTTATTAATTCATCACTTCAAAATCTGCCTTAAAACTATCCTTTAAAGCTAATGGAACACTTACTTTGAACAAATAATATGGATGATTAATCATAAGGTAAGATTCCTCACTCAAAAATGCACTAACCTTATCAACAGGCACCACCCATTTCAAAAAATGTACTGCAGATGTTTTGTGGTCGGACTCACGATTTCTCTCTTCCGTCGGGCCAATACTAAACGCCGGAATTGTTGCATTTGGCAATTCAAACATGATGTGCTGATCAATACCAAATAATTGACTCAGCACAACTTTTCTGCGGACCTCATCATCAATTTCAATCATCATAGTCGCCGATATTTCATAGCCTTTTTCACATCTACCAGGAATCATAGGATTATATGCAGAAAGTTCATCTGTTATTTGTTCATCACCACCCTTTTCAATACGAAGCATTTCTTGAATTTGCCACCATATTGTTTGAGTGTTTTCAAAATAAAAAGTAACATCAGGGCCTACGGCAACCCGACGGTTCTTTTTTAGCTGCAAAATTTCTTGTTTTTTTGAAGAACGAATTTGTTCAAAAGTTTGCAGAGGCAAAATGTCAGCGTGCGTTAACATAAGCAAAATCCTAGCTTTTAATTCTCAAGCATCACGTTAGCAAATTTTGGTGCAGGAATCTTGCATTCTTTCATTTTCATAAAAAGCTGTTTACGAAATTCTTGCCCAAAAAGGTCATAAGGATCAGGCTTTATACGCATACATGCTTTAATATAAATAGCCGTTTCTGTTATCGAAAAAATTCCCTTAATTTCAATATCACCAATAATTTCATCTTTCCATTCATCGCTGGTTTTCAATTTGCTAAAAACGTTAGAATAGATCTCTTCGACTTTTTCTATATCAGCTTCATGACTAACTGGCACAACAATACTACATACAGAATAATCCCTAGAGAGGTTAATCAGACTACTTATTTCAGAAAATGAAACTACCTGCATTGTTCCATTACTGTGACGAAATTCAATAGACCTAAGCGACATCCCTTCAATTGTCCCAATATTCCCATTTATCTCAACAATCTCACCTACAGAAACGATTCCTTCAAATAAGGTTAGAATCCCTGAAATAATATCCTTTACCAAGGTTTGAGCACCGATTGAAATAGCCAAACCTAGAACGCCGAAGCTATAGATAATTGGCATAATATCAACGCCAATTTCAGCAAGCACAATCAGCAATGTAATGCATATCAACACCCAATGAAGAATTGAATTTAAAATAGGACCTGCAGTATTCGCCAAAGCTTGCGAATCAGAGTACTTCTGATGCTTATAGGTACGTTTCACCACTGAATTAACAAAACTATTGGTAAAGCGGTTCGTTACTTTCCACATCACAGCAAAAATTATTAATATTACTCCTAGGCGACCGAGCAAAAGACCTAAACTTACAAGGCTTTCAACTTTCCACAAATTTTGTAAGTCTTTGATTTTATAATTGCTTACAATTTTTTGAGCAACCACATCGTCAATGTCCACATCAGTTACAAGCTTTTGTCCGCTTTTGATTTTTACGTAATCCGGATTTGCCGTTATAGCCGGTGATTTTCCATGAGAAATTGTATTTTTTTGATAAGATACATTTAGTGGTGTCGTATTTTCACCCTTTTGGGCAACACACAAACAAGTAAAAGCAATACAAACTAGAAATTTCCACATCACGCATTAAAAAATGAAGAACTGCCTAATTGTACTGGATATTCCCGAGTTTACCAATATCATGGCTTTTATATAAGCTCATATAAATTAGGACATTCTCAATTTGCTGCTACATTTTTGCATAAACCTTTTGACAAAAATTTAATTTCATGGCATTTCCAACTAATAGGTAAATTTTTTGAAGGAATAAAGTGGCTGAATTATCTTGGGGTGTAAAGCGTACATGTAATGGATGTAGTGCGCGGTTTTATGATCTTCGTAAGTCTCCGGCAATATGCCCAAAATGTGGAGCAACGTGTGAGGTTCACACAACTATGCGTGGTAAACGTGAACGCGCATCAGCAAAAGAGGTAGTGCTACCTTTAGATGATTTTGATTTAGCACTGGTAGATGGTGCTGATTCTGCTGTTGTTGATCCTGCTCTACTAGAAGAAGAGGAAGATCCTGGATTTGGAGATCTACCTGCTGATTTAGACGCAGACGTTCATTAAAAATATAATGGCCACTTAGTGTGGCCATTTCTTTAATACCCTACTTGCGTAAGAGTTAAGCCGTCAGGAGGAGCTGTTGCTCCTGCCTTTGTTCTATCCTTTTCATCACGAATTTTAATAAATTCATCTAAACTAATCATGCCAGCACCAACAGCTTTCAGCGTGCCCATCATAATACGAACTTGATGGTGCAAGAATGATGGCGCTTTGAGCTGAGCAGTAATCAGCTCTCCATGGCGTTTAATACTAAAATACGAAAGTGTTTTAATTGGGCTTTTGCTTTGGCATTTGCTGTCACGAAAAGAAGAAAAATCATAAGTGCCTACAATGTGCTGTGCTGCCTCATGCATCGCTTCTGCATTTAGTGGCCTTGCTGCGTGCCAGACTTTAGCGTTCCAAACGCCAGGAGCTGTTCTGTTGAGAATGTCGTATTGGTATTCTCTTGAAGTGGCGCTGTAACGTGCGTGAAAATCTGAGTCAATTTCATCACATGCGATAACACTAAGACCTTTTTTGATCAAAAAATGGTTAAGCGCTACCTGAAGCCTGTATGAACTATGTGGATAATTTAAATCTGCATGGGCAACTTGACCTGTGGCATGAACGCCAGTGTCTGTTCTTCCGGCTCCATGAATAGTGACCGGGTGTTTTACAAAAAAAACTAATTGGTCTTCTAATGTTTGCTGAACTGTTGGTTCTATGGGCTGACGCTGCCAACCGAAGAAACGTGAACCATCATATTCAAGGATAAATCGATAACGTTTCAATGTACTCAAGAGTCGTAAAAGTGGTGGGCCCTGAAGGATTCGAACCTTCGACCCCCTGATTAAAAGTCAGATGCTCTACCAACTGAGCTAAGGGCCCCAAATACTTACTCTATGTTTATAGTGAATTAGCGGTTGAAGGTCAACCTTTTTTCTGGCATTAAGAGAAGATAGAGGTTTTAATGAATTGTTAAAGTCCTTGCGCTACATTAAATGCACTGTGAGAGAAAAAAGTAAAAATGTATTATTTTCGTTTTCTAAAGACTCTAAAAGCAAGCCAAGCAGTGTTAGCCATTTTGGCAATTATTATTTGTTTTTTGTCATTGTGGTTTGTAGTTCTGCGTGTTGGCAAACCAGTAACACGCTCGATCTGCGTTGCAGCAATGAGCACAGATCGTGTTATTGATAGAGAACAACGAGTGCGTGTTATTGAAGCACAGACAGTAACTTTGGGCACTGTTAGCAAGCGCATAAACACGGTTGGGCATATGCGCGCTAACGCTATGGTGGTCATTAAATCAGAATTAAGCGGACGTATTGCTGAGTTATTATTCACCGAAGGTGGAGCCGTTAAAAAAGGTGATTTAATTATTCGCTTTGAAGATGCTGAATATCGTGCAGCTGTTCAAATAGCTGAAGGTGAGCATGAAAATGCAAAAGCAAACTTAGAGCGCATTTCGAAATTGCATGAGCAAAAAGTTGAAAGCAATAAAAAACTTGATGAAGCGAATGCCAGTATGAAAATGACAGAAGGCAAGCTTTTACAAGCAAAAGCAAATCTTGAAAAAGCTAATATTAAAGCACCTTTTGATGGAACAATTGGCATTATGAACATAAGTGCTGGAGCATTTGTTCAAGGAGCTACTGATTTAGTAACAGTTGTCGACAATAAGTCTGTTAAGGTTACGTTCAAAGTGCCTGAGAAAAATGTGCACGATATAGGTGTGGGACAGGTTGTTGAAGTAAAAGTCAGCGCGTTTAAAGATCAGGTATTCACAGGCATGATAGAAGCAGTTGATGCTAAGGTTGAACAAGAAAGTCACAGTGTGCAAGTAAAAGGCGTTATTCCCAACCCTGATAATTTATTGCGCGATGGTCTGTTTGCGAATGTAAGCCTTATTGTGGGTGAAAAAGGCAATACCATGACTGTAGATGAGTCTTCAATTGAGAGAATCGGTGAAATTGAATTTGTGTGGGTAGTAGAAAGAGGACGCGCTGAAAAGCGTCGTGTACTGACTGGATCACGTGAAAATGGACAAGTTGAAATTGTTGCTGGGTTGCAGCCTGGTCAAATTGTTGTTACCTCAGGGCAAATCAAGCTTAGCGATGGTGCAAAAGTTAAAATTTCAAATATGCCTGATCCATCTGTAAAAGTAATGCTGTAGCGGGGCACGATGCGTATTTCCGAAGTTTGTATTGAGCGTCCAGTTTTTGCATGGGTGATGACGCTTATTTTGGTGCTGTTAGGTGCTGTAGGCGCTTACAGACTACCTTTACAAGCAATGCCTACTGTTTCCAATACCACCATTACAATTGAATGTACGCTTCCTGGCGCTAGCCCAGAAGTTGTTGAAACAACTGTCACCAGAATTATTGAAGATTCTGTTTCTAGCGTTGAAGGCGTTGATCAAATTGAATCGATAAGTAATTCAGAAGATTCAAAAGTTATTGTGACATTCCGACCAGAACGCAAAAGTGAAGATGCTGTTAACGATATTCGAGATCGTTTGGCAAAAAACCAAGAACGCATGCCCATGGATGCAACACAGCCTGTTTTATCTAAATCGCGCGCTGACGACAGAGCAATTATTACATTAGCATTAACTTCTTCAGCACTTGATGCAGGTGAATTACATGATTTTGCAAAGCGTGAGCTAGAGAAAGAATTAGAAGCCGTTAGCGGTGCAGCACGTGTTGATATCTTAGGCGCCAGTGACTACGTAATGAGAATTTACCTAAATCCGCTAAGCCTAGCTGCCTACAACATAACCGTCTCTGAAGTTTTGCTTCAAGTTAAAAAACAAAATATCGAAAAACCTGCTGGAAAACTTATTTCAAAGGACCGTGAATATTCAGTCACAACGGTTGCATCGCTAGAAAAGCCTGAAGAATTTGAAAATATGATTGTGGCACCTAGAAAAGACTTTCTTGTAAGGTTGCGTGATATTGGCCGTGCTGAAATCGATTCTGATGATAGAAAAACAAAAACATATTTTAATGGAAAGGCTGGTATTAGCATCGGCATTGTTAAGCAGTCTAATGCTAACCCCATTGATGTTGCTCGCGGTGTTAAGGCTGTTGTTGAGCGAGTAAAAAAGAGCTTGCCTGACAACATCACAATTCATGTAGCTAGTGATACAACAACCTTTATTGAACGGTCTATTCATGAAGTGTATCGCACGCTTTTTGAAACAACACTGCTGGTTATTTTAGTGGTTGTTTTCTTTTTACGATCAGTTCGTGCATCAATTATTCCGTTGGTGACAATCCCTGTATCGTTGATTGGTGCATTATTTTTAATGTATTTGCTGAACTTTACATTAAATTCGTTGACTCTAATGGCTATGGTTTTGGCCATTGGTTTGGTAGTAGATGACGCCATTGTCGTTCTTGAAAGTGTGCATAGAAACCGTGAATTAGGCATGAAACCTTTCGAAGCGGCTTATAAAGGTATTCGTGAAATTAGTTTTGCAATTGTTGCAATGACACTTACTCTTGTTGCGGTATATGCCCCTGTTTCATTAGCCAGTGGGCGTATTGGGAAATTTTTAGTTGAGTTTTCAATTACCCTTGCTGGCGCTGTTTTGTTATCTGGTTTTGCGGCACTTACCCTTTCACCCATGATGTGCGCCCGCCTATTAGGTGATGACGATCATACAAAAAAAGAAAATCTTAACAAAAATAATTTTTCTTCTTGGGATAAATTTAAAGATTATTTTTTAACAGATACTTGGATGGTTGATTTAGAAACTAAGTACGAACATATTCTAAACATGTTAATGCCAAAAAAATTGACTGTAGCTTTAACTGCAGTTGGGATTGCTTGTTTAGGGTACACAACCTATCAATATTTGCCTGCTGAAACAACTCCCTCAGAAGACCAAGGTATTATTAAAATTGAAGGACAATCGCCACAAAGCTCGACACTTGCTTACACTGAACGTTACGTACAGCTGCTTGATGATGCTATTAATAAAATTCCTGAAGTTGAACGTCGAGTTATTTCTATTACCAATCCATCTTTTGATGGAAGTATTATTCTTAAAAATAATAAAGAACGACAACGAAGCACAGAAGAAATTGCTGCTCAAATACGTGAATCTATTGAAACAATTACAGGAATTCAGGTAAAAATTGATACTGGTTCAGGCAGTGGAGGCGGAAGCGGCGATAGCGGGCGTGCTGTTGATTTTGTGATTCGAGCCAATAAAACATTTCAAGAACTTCAAGCAATGTCTGGAACTCTCTGGGGTGAATTGCACCATTCTGGTTATTTCCAAGCTATATTCAATAATGGACGCGGTGATGTAGCAGATTATACTGTTAGCGTTTTGCGTGATAAAATTTCTTCCTTAGGCATTGAACCTGATGCTATTGCCGAAACAATTTCCGCGTTAATTAAGGGTAAAAAAGCAGACAAATTCAAGAAAAATAATAAAAACTACGATGTCGTGGTGCAAGTTGAAAATGCTGCGCGCCAGAGCCCAGATGACATTACAAATCTTTTCGTAAAAGCAGCTGATAAAGATGGAACATTGGTTCCTTTGTCTGAACTTGTCGTGATTAATTCGAGATCAGGACCTGTTGAAATTCAACACACAAACCGTATGCGCTCAGTAATGCTCTCGGGTGTTTTGAAACCAGAATACAGCATGAAAGATGGTATTAATTTAGTTGAGACTATATCAAAAGACTTAACAACAACCGATTACCGTATTGACTTTATGGGAGAAGCAAAGCGATTTTTAACAGAAGGCCCCATGATGCTTCTTGTGTTCGGATTAGCAATTGCGTTTATTTACCTGATTATGGCTGCACAGTTCGAAAGCTGGCGTGACCCCTTTATTATTATGCTAAGTGTACCGCTGTCACTGACGGGCGCAGTCATTACCTTGGCATTTTTAGAAGGCGGTAGTTTGAATTTGTACTCAAACATTGGGTTAATTACGTTGATTGGGCTAATTACGAAGCATGGAATTTTAATGGTTACGTACGCAAACCAGATGCGTGATGAAGATGGAGCAAGTATTGAAAATGCCATTATACAATCCTGCAAAATTCGTTTGCGACCAATTCTAATGACAACATGCGCTATGGTATTAGGTGCATTGCCATTGGCACTTGCTGCTGGCGCAGGTTCAGAAAGTCGTCGTCAATTAGGATGGGTTATTGTGGGCGGTATGACGATTGGCACATTGTTTACTTTGTTTGTTGTACCTGCTTTTTATAGCTACTTCACTAAAAAGAAGCGCGAAATGATAAAGGTTTCTGTTGCATAGTGTTCCCAAAATTTTTGATAACAGTCTTTTAAAAACTAAAATCAAGCATTCACATTCCGAAGTAATTAAACTACAAGCCTTTCTAAATGATATTTTGCAACAACGGTTATGTTTTTTCTCAAGAAATTTTTCGTTACAGGCTCGCCATACTTTTTTAAGATGTGTGGCAATGGAAAGCTTTATTGAAATTGATTCGGAAACGCTACCATTTAAACCCCACAGTTTTGACCTTATATTCAGTGCAGGGCCATTGATGTTTACAAATGATATTCCTGGGGTATTAAAACAATGGTACGCGTCCCTGAAGCCTGGCGGAGTATTTATGGCATCATTTGTGGGTGAAGATAGCCTAATGGAATTGAAAGAGTGCTTCCTAAATGCTGAAGAAGCAATGGGACTTCCACATTATTTACGATTTTTTCCAACCATTGCTACTAAAGATGCAGGTATGCTTATGCAACGTGCAGGATTTCATTTGCCAACAGCTGATCGAACGCGCCATATATTTCAAGTTGGGTCATTGTCAGAATTGCTAAGCATTCTAAAGGCCATGGGTGGTAATGTGCTTTATGATAGGTCAAATGCAGCACTTACAAAAAAATTTTTAAAAGCAGTTGAAGAAGACTATTTCAAGCGTTACTCTTCTGAAGGTCAGCTAAATGTAACTATTGATATTGTTTGCATGACAGGTTGGGCCATTGAGCGTTATGCTGAAGAACGAATACAACAAGACACACCAAAAACTATAGGATTTATATGATAAGAACAACGACACTAGCGAATGGTCTAAGAATTGCCAGCGATACAATAGACCATGTAGAAACAGTGGCGCTTGGGGTGTGGTTGAATATTGGCACT
The DNA here is from genome assembly GCA_037138055.1 of Alphaproteobacteria bacterium. Classification (GTDB taxonomy): domain Bacteria; phylum Pseudomonadota; class Alphaproteobacteria; order Paracaedibacterales; family CAITNM01; genus CAITNM01. The sequence goes on from JBAXJB010000018.1 coordinate 18,199, forward strand.
CGTCATGAGAAAAAATCAGAAAATGGTATTGCGCATATGCTGGAACATATGGCGTTTAAAGGCACGATGAATCGTACGGCCTTAGATATATCAAAAGCGATTGAAGATGTAGGCGGGTATATGAATGCTTATACATCTCGTGAAATGACAGCATATTACGTTAGAGTTTTACGTAAAGATGTTGAGCTTGCCGTTGATATTTTATCTGATATTTTACAAAACTCTACTTTTGATGAAGCTGAATTTGCACGTGAGCAAGGTGTTGTTTTGCAAGAAATAGGTCGTTCAAATGACACGCCAGATGATGTTGTTTTTGATTATTTTCAGGAAACTTGTTTTGGTGATCATCCTATGGGATGGGCAACACTGGGGACAGAAGATATTATAAAATCACTTACACCAGGTGCTGTGAAAGCATATATGGACCGTCATTATGGTGTAAAAAATATGGTGTTTTCTGCAGCTGGACGCGTTGATCATGATGAACTTTGCGGACTTGTTGATAAATATTTCACAAAAATCTGTGATAAGGGTGATCAAACACCATTACCTGCAGGATATGTTGGTGGAGATTTCAGGCAAACAAAAGATTTAGAACAGGTTCACGTAGTACTCGGATTACCTACTGTTAATATGTTTGACCCAACATATTACGATTATATGATTTTAGCATCAGTTTTAGGAGGCGGCATGGCGTCTCGTTTATTTCATGAAATTCGTGAGAAACGCGGGCTTGTTTATACAATTTCAGCAGATCAGTATAGCTATACAGATGCGGGCATGTTGACGGTGTATGCTGGAACTGGTCCAAAGGAAGTTGCTGAATTGCTACCAGTTGTTTGTGCTGAACTGAAAAAGGCCGCAAGCACAATTACTGAAGAAGAAGTCAATCGCTCAATAAATCAAATGCAAGCAGGGCTTTTGATGGGACTTGAAAGCACTTCGCATCGTTGCGAACGTCTAGCAAAGCAAATGCATTTATTCGGGCGTGTTATTCCTATGGAAGAGGTTCTTGAAAAGTTAGCGCGCGTTAATGTGAAAAGTGTTCAGGCAGCATGCCAAAATGTATTATTAGGCAAGCCAACCCTTACAACGCTTGGGTTGGTTGAACACGTGATGACCTATGACGACTTAGTTGCAGATTTAGCTGCTTAGTTAACCCTTTGTGTACGCACGGATAGCTTTGACATGATGCCGTCCGTGATTCATTTGGCTTTTAATTTCAACAAGCTCTTTTTCGGCGCTTACAAACTTGTTTTGCACGAAAGTCTTTAATTCTTTTAAAGAAGGCGTCACAGAGCCTTGCTCACTTACTGGCAACATTTTGCATTGCTCTAGCAATTTTTGTAAATCAGTCTCAACTTCATGAAAGTGCGATTCTGTTAAGGCTAGAATTTCATTCCGATCATCCATAGCTTTGATACTGTCAGTTGGCCATACATCCATTTTTTGTTGCAGACTTTTTATTTGTTTTTGAATGTTATCAATAGTCATATTTTTCCTTATTGCTAGCTGAGGTTGTTAATTTCTATACCAAAAGCAACGGGTTGTTGAAATTCCTTCATTACAACTTGTCCGCGAATGCTTATATATAAACGCTGACTCTGTCCATCAAAATGGTCAAGAGAAACACTTACTTTTTTTAGTCTAGGCTCAAAGTAACTGATGGCATCCTTAAAAAGATCACTTATACGTACCCACTGAGTTTTGTCAGCGGGGTCCATTGATGTAAAATCGGGAACACCATACATCCAAGGTAAACCTAGGCCGTATTCTTGGTCACGATAACGACTATAAATTTTTGCTGTGGCGCTTAGGCGTGTATTTAATAAACGAGCAACGTCATTGACTATAGACTCTAACACTTGGGCACGATTGAGAATTATCCTTTTAGGATGTTCTTGCTGTGTTTCTGGAATGTCATCAATTAATCTCTCAAAGAGAGGCGCTTTACTACCTTTTTTTGGTTTTGGTTCTAGTTTATTTAGAAATGAGCTTGTACTTTTATTTTTGCTAAACGACTTCGCTGTGGTGCCCATTTGTAGAATGCATTAAGCCAATAAAACTATTATGTAGTTCTATTGGCTATAAAATCAATTCTTTAAAAAAAATAACTTTATTTACTTGTGTTTGTAACAAAATCAACAGTGTAAACTTTTTGTCCAGCTGCTTTTTCATCTTTGTAATCAAATCGTGTGATCTCAATTTTTTTTGCTTTAAAACGAATTGTAATTGAAGGAGTCACAGCTGTTTGAATGAAAAAAAATGTACTGACAATTTGAGCTCTTTCAAAATTAAATGTTTCAATTTTAACGCTGTGTCCTCCAATATTTCCAGTTTTTGTGAAAATAATATCGACCATTTGTCCGTTTGCAATAGTTTCAATGGCTGTAATATCAACATCACTACAAGGCAGCGTAAATTCTATTTCATCCATTCCAAGAGTAGCAGATGAATTTGTAGCCGAATTGGAAACGTCTCCGCTTTCTTTTCTCCAAACGTTCATCTTTAGACCATGAATAACAGCAGCGTCTACGTAACCGGTAACACTACTACTAGTTATTGCTTTTCCGCTGTAGACAATTTTTGCAAATAAGTCTGCAGAAGAAGCCTGTGATTCGTCGCGTCCCTCAGCATTACTTACGATCGTAGCTTTTTGATCTAAATTCATAATTGATATTGACATATTTTATCTCCTTACGCGGGTGGTGCTGGTAATTTTGCGACCAGGCGAATAGAAACTGCCAGATCTTCAAGCTGAAAGTGTGGTCTGATATAAGCAACTGATGTATATGAACCAGGCTGTCCAGGAACTTCAAATACATCAATTCTTGCTTCACGAAGTGGATACTTTGCCTTAACTTCTTGAGGCGCTCCGTCGTTTAACAATACATATTGCGCAATCCATGTGTTTAGATAATGAGAAACATTATCTTTTGTCATGAAGCTTCCAACTTTATCACGCATAATAACTTTGATGTAATGAGCAAACCGTGAAGCAGCTAATATGTATGGAAGCCGTGCAGAAAGATTTGCATTTGCTGTAGCGTCATCAAGATTATATTTCTTTGGCTTCTGAGAAGTTTGCCCACCAAAGAATGCTGCGTAGTCAGTTCCTTTGCAATGACATAAAGAAATAAATCCGTTGTCGCTTAATTCTTTTTCACGACGATCAGTAATGCTAACTTCTGTTGGACATTTAAGAGCAACGTCTCCATCAGGAGTTTTGAATGTGTAAGGAGGCAATCCTTCAACAATACCACCGCCTTCAACGCCACGGATAGCGGCTGTCCAGCGATATAAGCTAAACGCATTACACATGCGCTCAGCTAGAACGAATGCCGCATTACCCCAACAGAAAAGATTACTGTCAGCCATGCCTACATCTTCTTTGAAATTCAAACCTTCAACAGGAGATGTATCTGGACCATAAGGTAAGCGCATTAGAACGCGTGGCAACACTAGGCTCACATAACGAGAATCTGGAGCACTCCTAAAACTGTGCCATTTTACTAACTCTAAGCTATCCATTACCTTACTTAAATCTCTTGGAACGCCTAAGTGCTCGAAGCTATCTAAGTCAAAAAGCATAGGATGTGCAGCGCTTATAAATGGTGCATGTGCAGCTGCGGCAACACCTGAGATTTTTTCAAGCAAGTCCATATCCATAGGAGATCTACCAAATTCGAAATCACCAACCAAACAAGAATATGGATGTCCACCAAAGGTTCCGTATTCTTCTTCATAAACTTTTTTGAATAATTGGCTTTGGTCAAATTCAACTGCTTTATCTAGGTCATTTTGCAATTCTTGACGAGAAAGGTTCATCAACCTTAATTTTAAGTGTTCACCTGTTTCGGCTTTGTACACTAAGTAAGACAATCCTCTCCAAGATCCTTCTAACTTTAGAAAATCTGGATGATGCATGATTTCATTAAGTTGACTGGTCAAAAGGTTATCAATGCGGTCCATATGATACGCTAGATAATGTCCAAGTAGTGTTGGTGCATTTTCGTCAGGCGTTGCAACCTGCATTAAAAATTCTTTTAAAATATTTAAGACTATTGGTTTTTGTGATTCATCACGAACCATTTTGCCTTCACTCAACAATTTATCGAGATCAGCACCTGCACCAGCAGCAATTTGATCTGCTAGTGCTTTTTGTTTTGCAGCATCTCCCATTAAATCAGAAAGCATTGCAGCAAGTGCATCATTACCATCAAGCTTATTCATTAAATCTTTTAAGTGACAGCGTGAATCATACAGCGTACTTAAATCATCAACTCTTTTGACAATGTTTAATGGCTCAAAATCTTCTATGGAACTGAAAAATAGCTCAAGAGAAGTTTCAGTTTTGTCCGCACCTAATTTGTAGGGAACAGTAATTGCCAAGCGTGGCTTGATAGATTCCAGAACTTCTGGAAAATTGTCACGATCAATTTCTACAAATTTTCTCTCTTTTAATGGGGGGAGAGGGTCAGACAGATGACCAGATAAATCTGCAAGAATACCAACCACAAAGGGCAGCTCTTTCATTTCGATAGCATCACCTATTTCTACATCATAGGTAATTTGGACGCGCGGTGGGCGCACCCGGTCGAGCTTATGCTGAATACTTTCGACCATAATTTCTTCCTCATTTACATATTGCTATGGGTGCAATCCACCCAATGATCCTTATACTCATTAAATCGAAGCTTTATTAAAATTTCGTTAAATTTTGCATTTACTTTTCAATGGATCATTTTTTTCTTATACTGGACGAAGGCTATATTTGGCTTTATGGTTGAATTGTAGAGACTTTTTTAATAAAAAAATAAATCCAAATGAATAAAAAATATATTTGCTGGGTATGCGTAGATGCTTTAAAAGTAGGAACTTGGAAGCAAGCTGAAGCATTAGCATCAAAATGGATTGGAAAATATGAAAAAAAACCAATTCACCTGCCCTCTTGGTGTCGCTGGATGCCATCTAAAATATTTGCAAAGCTACCTGTTTTTTTGAAAAACATGGCAGTCAAAAGTATAACTGACCCCCTACCTGATATTATTATCGCAGCAGGTCGTCAAGCGGTACTTGTAGCACTTGCTTTAAAGCACACTACAAAAACTGTTGTATTAATGAATCCCGGCATACCTCCCCAGCACTTTGATGCTGTTGTTGCACCTACACATGACCAACTAGACGGTAAAAACGTTATTTGCACTCAAGGAGCTATACATGCTATTCAGCCAGAAATTCTTGTTTTTCCACGCACTCTAGAAAAATACACCACCCCTAGAGTTGGTGTATTGCTAGGCGGTAATAGTGTTCATGGCACTTATAAAAATGAGCTCGCTATAAAAATGGCGAATGATTTAAGAACTTTCATAAATTCGAATTCAGCTTTAATTGGAGCCAGTCTTATTATTACTCCATCGCGCCGCACACCTTTAAAGTGGTTGGAAATTTTTGAGCGTAATCTTGATGGAGTACCTTACTGGATATGGAATCAAAAAACCAAAAATCCTTATCCCAATTTATTAAAAGGTGTTGATGCAATTATTGTGTGCGAAGATTCTATTAGCATGGCCAGTGAAGCGTGCGTTATGGGCAAGCCTGTACTAATTTACCCAACAGGCATAACAAAGCTAAAATTCAAACGGTTTTATCAACAATTATTTGCCCGAAAACATGCGCAACCATTCGAAATAAAAGCAAACCTTAATAATCAACTTGTTTTAAACGAGTTGGACAAAGTTATTGAGCAACTTAATAAAATGAATTTTTTTCCTGCAAAAAATCCTACATAAAGGTATTTTTAGGCTTATAAAAACTATCCAGCATCAGTAATCCAACCCCTAAAACAATAGCTGAATCAGCCAAGTTAAACGTATACCAGTGCCAGCCATAAATATGAAAATCAAGAAAATCAACAACAGCTCGAAAACGTAACCGATCAGCTAAATTTCCAAAAGCACCAAATAAAATTATGGCGGTTGCATAGCGTTGCAAAGCATTTTCAGCTCTCCACCACCACACTGTCACAATACAAGACAACACACATACACCAGCTACCAACAAAATGTAGTGCACATTTGAATAAGCACGAAGTAACCCAAAGGTAACCCCTAGATTATAGACCAGCATAAAATTTAAGCAAGGAAACACATGCATGCTTTCCCCTGGTCCCACATGTTCTAGCACCCAAAATTTTGAAAGCTGATCCAGAATAAACACAAGCAGTCCAATAACCAGACTTCCTTTTTTTGGCAATGTCTTAAAAGTGATCATGAATAACCTCGTCGCAACGTTTACACAAGTCAGGCTCGCGCTGTGATCCTACTTCTGGTAAAATTTTCCAGCAACGTCCACATTTTTGACCTTCTGCAAGCTCAACGACAACACCTACTCCTCGCACATCTTCCAAAGTAAATGCATTTGCAGGCATTTGCGCATGCACAATTACCAATTGCGAAGCGATCGCTAATTCAGCCCAGTCGATGTTATCCAAACGGTCTGACCATTCAGAACTTACATACATAATTACGCTTGCTTGCAAGCTTGAACCAATTGTCTTTGCTGCTCGTTCTAATTCAAGAGCACCTGTTAACACCCTGCGAATGTTACGCAAGTCTTCCCATTTCGCCGCCATGGACGGGTTGTCCCATTGACGAGGCATCTCGGGGAAAAATTGGGTGTGAATACTATTTGGTTCATCACATTCCTGGAAAGCATGCCAAGCTTCTTCTGCTGTAAAGCTTAAAACAGGAGCCAACCAATGCACTAAATGCATAAACACATGATGCATAACGTTCAGTGTAGCCAAACGCTTTTGTCCATTTAATGCATCGCAATACAAAGTATCTTTGCGAATATCAAAATAAAACGCCGATAAGTCAGTCGCACAAAATGTGTGTAGCTCACTGTAAAATGCCGCAAAGTCGTATGTTTTAAATAATTTCTGATGGCTTTTCTTAATGTCATTCAAACGGTGCAGCACCCACTGCTCAAGATTTGGCAATTCATCATAAGCCACTTCATTTTTGTGTTCGTGCCCAGCAAGAGCCCCTAAAAGATAACGTAAGGTATTGCGGAAACGTCTATACACATCCTCATGATGTTTCAAAATTTCTTTACCAATTCGCACATCATCTGAATAATCAGAGCTTGCAGCCCACAAGCGCAGCATGTCAGCCCCCATGGAATCAATCACTTGTTGTGGCTCAACTCCATTACCTTGGGATTTCGACATTTTGTAGCCTTTTTCGTCAAGCACAAATCCATGAGTTAGAACTTGGCGATATGGCGCCACTCCACGCGTTCCACATGATTGTAACAATGATGTTTGAAACCATCCTCGGTGTTGGTCAGACCCTTCAAAATACATATCTGCAGGCCAGCTCATGTCTGGATTATTTTCTAAAATAAAGGTATGGGTACACGCGCTATCAAACCAAACATCTAAAATGTCATTGGCTTTTTCATAATCATCTGCCGCATAGGCACTGCCTAAGAAATATGCCGAGTCGTATTTGTGCCAAGCTGCAATGCCTTCTTTTGCAATTGCATCAACAATCCGTTGGTGCACAGCTTCATCACGCAAAGCTTCACCTGTTGCTTTATGCACGAATACCGTAATAGGCACGCCCCACGTACGTTGACGAGACAGACACCAATCAGGTCGGTTTGTTACCATCGCTGAAATACGGTTTTTACCCATAGCTGGGAACCACTCAACTTTATCAATTTCCTGCATTGCTTTTTTGCGTAAATCGTTACGGTCCATTGAAATAAACCATTGAGATGTAGCTCGGTAAATAAGTGGCGCTTTTGATCTCCAAGAATGCGGGTAGCTATGCACAAGCTTCGTTGCTTGCAACAATGCACCAACTTCTTTTAGTGCTGCTAGAACATCTGCACCAACTTTAAAAATATGTTTGCCTGCAAACAATGGAACATGAGCATAATACACTCCGTCTCCTTGTACCGTTTCTGGCACGTCTATGCCAAATTCTTGGCCAACACCAAAATCTTCAATTCCGTGACCAGGTGCTGTATGCACTAAGCCCGTACCAGCATCAGTTGTGACATGCGCACCCGGCAACATTGGCACTTCAAAATCGTACCCTTTTCCATGCCATGGGTGACGACAAATTATTCCTTTTAAATTTTCCCCATTCACATGACCAATGATTCCATAATTTTCAATGCCTAAAGCCGTTGCCACATCTGCAACCAAATCTTTAGCCACAAGCAATCGCATTCCACTTGGCACTAGCTCAGTTCCAGCTAACACCTCAATAACCGTGTAGGCATGATCATGGCCATAAGCAATGGCTCTATTTCCTGGGAGTGTCCACGGCGTCGTAGTCCAAATTACCGCATGGGCATTTTTTAACGTTTCAATACTTGAAGTAACAATTGGAAAGGCCACAAAAATTGCATCACTGGTGTGGTCATGGTATTCGACCTCAGCTTCAGCCAATGCCGTTTTTTCAACAACAGACCACATCACTGGTTTTAACCCACGGTATAGACCACCGTTCATTAAAAATTTACCAAGCTCCGCCGCAATTTTGGCTTCATTCTTAAAGTCCATAGTAATGTAAGGATTTTTCCAATTAGCAATAACGCCCAAGCGCTGTAATTCTTCCGATTGAATACCAATCCACTTAGTAGCATAAACACGGCAAGATTCAATATATTCCAAAACATCAACATCTTCTTTGCGCTGACCCTTAGCCTTGTATTGCTCCTCAACCTTCAATTCAATAGGTAAACCATGACAATCCCAACCAGGAACTGCTGGCGCATCATAACCTGCCATTTGGTAGGTTTTATTCATTAAGTCTTTTAAGACATAAGTTAACGCATGACCACAGTGTAAATGACCGTTTGCATAAGGAGGCCCCCAATGCAGAATAAATTTCTTTTTTCCCTTTGACTGCGTACGCAACGCATTATAAATATCAATCTTTTGCCAATACGCTAAAAAATCTTTTTCACGAACAGCCAAGTTGGCTTTCATAGAAAATGGAGTTTTCGGCAAAAAAACCGTGTCTTTATAATCCCGTGTCATGGTAAATCTTTTTTGTTTGATCCCTTATTTCTAAACGCTTTTTAAGGTTTTTAAAAGTGCTTAAGAAGAAGGCTAATGCAATACAGTATGGGAAGCAAAATAACACACGACCAAACCATGTAGCCTACAAAGCTAGGCATTTCAACGCCGCTTTGCTTTGCGATGCTGCGCACCATGAAATTTGGCGCATTCCCAATATAGCTCATCGCCCCCATATAAACTGCCCCCAATGATATTGCCAACAAGGTCGATGGCAGTTGCTGCATCAATGTTTGCGCATTACCACCAGCCATTTTGAAAAATAATAAATAAGTCGGAGCGTTATCTAAAAAGGCAGAAAGACTACCAGACAACCAAAAATAGCGCACATCAACAGGCATTCCTTGTTCATGCGCAAAACTAAACAATGCACGAAATGGCCCATCATCGCCCAGCTTTAACATTGCAGATATAGGAATAAGACTTAGAAAAATCACCAAAAACACACGTGCCACTTCTTTTAATGGCTCAAAATTAAAATGCTGATGATCATGAATATGCTTTGGCGTTAACCACATTGATAGTCCACCAATAAGCACATAGCCGAAATCACGAACAATATCCTGCCAGGAAATACCGACTCCCATAACTGATGCAACATAATCATTACTCAAACAAGGCGCTAAAAGCGTAATCGCCACAATCGCCCCCATCAATACAAAATTCATACCACCTTCAATGGTAATGCTCACATCATAACGTTGCGAAACCGTGTGTTTATTTTTTGCCCGGTCAATACATGCAAAAACACCTAAACAAAAAGTAATCATCATTAAAAATGGCATCCATCCATGTTGTAGAGTCCAGCCAAAATCAACCCCAGCCAAATACCCCATAAATAACGGAGGATCTCCCAAAGGCGTTAAACTGCCCCCAATATTTGCTACAATAAAAATGAAGAAAACACCCAAATGCGTTTTATAAGCACGATTATGATTTAGCTTTAAAAAAGGACGAATCAATACCATTGAAGCACCCGTTGTGCCAATAAAATTGGCCAAGACAGCTCCACTTAAAAGAATCATCACATTATTTTTCAAGCTATCAGACACATTGAACTGCACATGAATACCACCTGCTACTACGAAAAGCGCAAACAATATGGCTAGAAATGCAATATATTCATGCAAAAGCATATGAGTAAAATTGTGCATTGCTTGATGAGCACCTTCAGCTTGCACCATAACCACTAACGCCCAAATCCCAATTGCTGCGAGAATCGGTTTTTCAAAAACATGCCAAATTTTTGGCAGCAATAACGGGCATAATGCCAACCCTAACATTAATGCTGTATATGGAAATGCGTCAGATAATGAATACACGTGAACTTTTATCCCTCGTTATTATTGGCATTCTCGCACAAGATACTTATTCAGATAAATGAAATTTCATTAATTCAAGGCATTAATTTTTGTAGACTTGATTAATAGGACTCCCCATCTCAAAAGCCGTAATGTTATCTATTGTTGTCTGTGCTATGTTCTCCATAGCTTCCTCTGTCAAAAATGCGTAATGAGGCGTGACCAATACATTAGGGAATGAAAGCAGCTTTAAAAATTCTTTGTCATTAATTAGCTCATCTCGGAAGTCTCTATAGAATAAGCCCGGCTCTTTTGTATAAACGTCCAATCCTGCGCTTCCAACCTTACCTGATTCAAGCGCTTGAATGAGCGCTTGAGTATCTACAAGCCCCCCTCGTGCTGTATTAATTAACATCACGCCTTTTTTCATCAAGCCAAAAGCCTCTTCATTAATGATATTTCGAGTCTGATCAGTATTTGGGCAGTGCAGGCTAATGATATCTGATTTAGCAAACAACTCATTTAGCTCCACATACTTCACACCTAGTTTTTCACAAGAATGATTAACAACAGGATCACATGCCAATATATTGCACCCAAAACCTGCCATGACCTTCGAAAAAGCCTCACCAATATTACCTGTTCCAATAATACCTACCGTTTTTTTATGCAAATTAAATCCCAACAATCCTTCAAGCGTAAAGTTGTGCTGTAATCCTTGCGCATAAGCTTTTGTGATTTTTCGATTAAGCACTAAAATCAAACCTACAGCGAATTCAGCAATAGCTTCTGGAGCGTATTTCGGAACACGAGAAACCACTACTTTATGTTTTTTAGCAGCTTCTCCATCAATATAATCAAATCCTGCTGAACGTAATGTAATAAATTTAATGCCCAATTTTGCCAATTTTTCCATTAGCTCTTCTTTGACAAAATCTACAATAAAACAACTAATTCCATCGTAACCTTTAGCTTTATCTGCAGTTTCTAATGTCAACATATCCGGCAAGAAGTAAAGCTCATGTTTACCCTGATTAGCTTCATTCAGGTAATCTCTTTCATATGATTTAGTGCTATAGACAATAACCTTCATGATTTTCTATTCCTTGGAAAGACGTATAGCTAGAAAACTCTAGTCTAGACGAGGCCAGAATACATTAAAAACTATTAAATTTTCATTAAAGAATGTTTCTAGGGTTGGCGTTCCCGACGAGATTCGAACTCATGGCCTCAAGATTAGGAATTCCAAGATCTGGCATTTTCTACTGTTTAATACCACTTAAAAAACCTTTACACAGCAACGATTACAGCATATTGTCAGCTTAATGGGGGTACACCAAAATGTGCTGGTTTTTACCTAATTTGTAACCCCGGTGTAACCCCGAATAAAACATATAAGCTAGGGTATAGATATGTCAGAGAATAAAATCAACTTTACCAAAGCAACTTTAGATGCTCTGCCTTTACCCGCCAGTGGTCAACGCCAAGCTTATCACGATAAAAAGACCAATGGCCTACAGATACGCATCACAAGTACTGGTGTTAAAACATTTTGCGTTTATCGACGCATCAAAAATGGAAACCCTGAACGTGTAACCATGGGACGTTACCCCGATATGTCTATTGAGCAGGCACGTAATGAGGCAGCACGTATAAATGCACTTATTGTTGATGGTATCAATCCAAACTCTGACGCTCGCGCACTAAAAACAGAAACAACATTGGAAGAATTGTTTGAAGAGTTCCTTAAACATCGTCGTAACCGGAAGGGTGCATATTTATCAGCGAGCACAAAAAGCACCTACCAATATAATTTTAACTTGTACCTAGCCAAATGGAGTAAGCGGCAGTTATCCCAATTTAAAGACAATGATTTTGGTAAGCTACATACTGAGATAGGCAAAGAATACCCAACTACGGCTAATCGGATTATCGCCCTAGCATCTAGCTTGTTTGGGTATGCTACTGAGAAAAAATTGTTTAAAGGCACTAACCCGGCTCAAGGCATTAAAAAATTCTATGAAAATACTCGTGATCGTTTTTTACAGTCCGATGAATTACCTGCATTTTTCAAATCACTAGCAGAAGAACAAAACGATACGTTGAGAGACTATTTTCTTATTTCCTTACTCACTGGTGCCAGGCGTTCTAATGTCCAAGAAATGCAATGGTCACAGATACATCTAGAGCGTGGAGAATGGCGTATACCTATTACTAAAAACGGGGACTCTCAAACAGTTACCCTAACTCATGAAGTTGTTGAGATTTTACGAGCACGACAAGGCACTAACACGACATGGGTATTTCCAGGGACTGGTGTTACTGGCCACCTTGTTGAACCTAAAAAATCCTGGAAACGTGTATTAGAGCGGGCTGGGATTGCCAACCTACGAATTCATGATCTACGGCGTACTCTTGGTAGCTGGCAAGCAAAAACAGGCGCATCATTGGTGACTAACGTCAATTAGAATTTCTCCTAACGACAATTAAAAGTTCCATTTATT
>JBAXJB010000019.1:0-27450 GCA_037138055.1 Alphaproteobacteria bacterium
TATCTTTTTAGGAGAGCATATCACTCTTTATTATCTCGTGACTACACTATCTAGCGATAGTCCCCCACCCACAAAGTAGTCTGAATTGATGAGCCTCGTAGGAGAAGAGTCAACATCCATCAATCCAAAAAGCCCTGCCTGAAGTCCAAGCTCATACGCCCATCCATCTGTTTTATAACGTATAAGCGGCACGTTTTCTCCGAAAGAAAGATCGAAAATACGTTTCCCATATGTATTTTTAAAGTGTTTTTGGTAACCAACAGAAAATTTAGGCCATTTAGGATCTGCAATTGGAGGATCATAAATAACATCGGAAGGCAAAATTTCATGAGAAGGTTGAGAAGTATGAGAGTTTAAAGAACATGCTACACCGGTCTGTGCATAAGGAAGTTGAGCGTCCGCCACAGTAATATCCACACACTTAAAAAGTTTTGTTTTTTTCAAGCGTTGAAGTAGTTTTTCTTTTGTTGAGGGATCGAGATCTCTTTTCAAAAGATGAATGTGCAGTCTTTCATTTTCCAAATGAAAGTCTAGCGCCTCTTCAGGTATTAAATCACTTATGATGCAAGACACGTAGCCCATTATGTAGTCTTGCGAAAATGAGTAGCAATTATTTAAAAAAGTACAAATTATAAGTATATTAAAACAAAAAATTATATGCGCCATAAAGTTGTTTCCAGTAGCTCTTAACCGAGTGAAATAAATTTTTAGCTGCTTATTTTAGTGGAAAGGAAATATAGAAAAACGCAAGCATGTCAACGTGTGAAATTACAGTAGGAAATAGTATATGCATTCTTGCAAAAATGATCTCACTAAAATTATAAAAGTTAGCTTGCTTTTGAAGAACCCATAGGCGCGAAAGATGCCTGCACGCTAGTTGTGGTGTCCTCCAAAGGTATATCGGGATTTTGACCTTTCAAAACGCCAGTATTATGAGAAAGGTTAATCTCTAAAGCTCTCACTTTTTCTTCTAGGGGAGCTAAACGTAACGAAAAATCCTGAAAAGCATTTTGTAAGTTGCTTATGTCTTTTTCTATCGAGGTAAGCTTCCGTTTTTCTTCCTTTTTACTCTTCCACTTTTCTATGATAAGCGGAGGTAATATGCCCGAGCAAAAACCAAGAAGTGCAGGAATTATGTAATTTAGATTAAAACTCATATTTTATCCTATTTGGAGCAGACCTAAATAACGATTAGTTACAATGCAAAGGTGATAATTTAAATCGCATTGGCTATAGCTCTTCTTTTAGCTAAATTACTGATCCATGTCTACACATGAACAAGTGATTATTAGTTCCCTATGATTTTTATATCTTTCTTGCATGCTTCTAACTATAGAAAATTTAGCTAAAATTTTATATTGAACATTGTTTTAAATGGGCCTAAAGGGTTAACTAAGAAATCTAATAAGCAACTGAGAGGAAACAGTCTAAAAATATTCCAACGTAAGTGGCAGAGGTTAGCCGCTATTTTTAATTTGCAAAACGTTTAGGAGACTTAAGACATGGAGTCAGATTTACTTAAATTAATTTATATCGTTGAATTAGCTGGGTTTTTGTTATGTTCTTCGTCTTCCCGCAAGAGCGATTAGAAAACAAAAGTTAAGTTATGTTATTCTTCCAGAATGGGAAGTCTGGCTAAGACGTTTTCCTTTAAATTTTCAGGTCTTTCTGCTTTTTTGACGATTCCATCCAACTTTGAAACATAAAGAGAAGCACATTCTAAAATCTCTTTTTCGTGTTCGTCTGTTCTTAAATCTCCAAACAAATAACTGACTTTTCCTTTTGATGCAAAACCAACTGAACAGGATCTTTTACAAGCATTCATACATGAAATAGGTTTAAGTGAAAGTACGTTTTTTAGATGTGCTTCTTGCTGAAGTAAGTGTTCAAGATTTCCCAATAAAACCACCCCAGAGTTTTTATCACCTTGATTTGTTTCTAAGTTACATTTAACGCAGACATAAAGAAAATGTTTATTCATCAATCACCTCAACACTTCGGAAGCCTAACTTTAGCTTAAGTTATGTTTCGATGGTAAGATCTTTTTCTGGGATAGTATCAATTAGCTAAATAAAAATTTGTATTCCTACCGCATGCACTTAACAACAGCGGTCACTCCATGCACAATATGCTGGGTTGCAAGGGCGGCAACAATTACGCCAAACACTCGGGTCAACACATTCATGCCAATAACCCCCAGGACCTTCATTAATTTTTCGCCCAAGCACATGGTCATGTAAGTAAGGAACAGCACAAAAACGGCAATAAGGACCACGCTGACTCCGGCAAATGTGTGCACATGTTCAGCCTCTCGCATTAGCACCACAATAGAAGTCATAGCGCCAGGCCCCGCAATTAGGGGAATGGCCAGGGGGAAAACCGAAATATCATCACTATGGGTTGCTTCGCGTTCCTCAGCATTTGTGGGCGTGCGCGACCCAGTTGATTTGGCCATCACCATTTCAATACCAGCTAAAAGCAGCAAAAACCCGCCAGCAATACGAAAAGCAGGTTGAGAAATTCCCAGGGCATTTAGCAAACTATCCCCGGCCAGGGCAAAGAAAATCAGTAAAACTGCAGCAATAATACAGGTTTTTTTCGCAATTTGTTTACGCTGAGTATGCGTGTCAGACCTGGTTAAGGCAATGAACACCGGCACCACAACAAAGGGGTCAATAATAACCAGTAAAGTAACAAACGTTTGCCATAAAAACTTAGACATTTTTAGCTAAACTCTTCCCCCACTTTCTGTTATTTTAAAGCAATAATCCTCAACAAACCATTAAAATGCCCTTGGTTGAAATTACACAAAGCTCACACCCGGTGATTTTGGAATTGCTTTACGCAACGGATGCAAACTTTACAGGCAAAGCTATATATAAAAACGCGCGGTGTTTTTTGCATGAAAAGGCAATGCCCTTGTTTGAAAAGGTGGTGCAACTAGCAGCAAACCAAGGCTATACAGTAAAGATATTTGACACCTTTCGCCCCAAACAAGCCGCACAAGCCTTGTGGGATTTCTGCCCAAACCCCATATATGTAGCGGACCCGCAAAAAGGTTCACACCACACCCGCGGCGTTGCCATTGACTTAACCTTGGTTGATAAAACAACGGGTATTGAACTAGATATGGGCACCCCATTTGATGATTTCACCGATAATTCCCACCACAGCGCGGTTCTATCTCCTGAAGTCGCCCGTAACCGCTACATGCTTTTGGGGCTTATGATGAGTGCCGGATGGGATTTTTACAATAACGAATGGTGGCATTATCAGCTATTTTCCCCACGTGATTATCCACTCATTGAACACGACCATGGAATAATGTAATGCTACCTAATTCCGAATGGATTCTTCTGGCACTACTTGCGGTTATTTTATTAAAACCGGAAGATGTCCCCAAAATAGCGAAATTCTTAGCGAAAGCCATACGCCAAGTACAACACCTGTGGAATGAATTGGCATTAAGCGAACTTGATAAGCACAACGAAAAAGAACAGTCAGCAGCTAATTCTAAAAAACATCCATTCAACCTGTCCCCACCCAAAGCGAAGTCTGGCCCTGTAAAAGATTAAGTATTTGCATTAATATTTCTTGTAATTAATCAATAAATTCTCTATATACACTTTATATCAATAAATATAAGGAATTACCTAATGAAATTATTTTCTAACACAAAATTGCTTAGCTGTGCGTTAAGCTTATTCGCGCTAACGGCTACTGTTTATGGCGGAGCATCCTCTTCATCACAAGAAAATACAGGCATTACACCCCCAAAATATTGCGGCTTTAGAAGCCTTTCCAGCAATGGTAGCGGCCCCTTACAAATAATTATGGATTATTTAGACGATGGTAGAAATTTCGTATTAGCACTTTATGATTTGAAGTCTTTATCACCAAAGCCAAAAAATGAAAAAAACCAGGCATCACAACTTTATGAAATTACAACATATTTAAATGCCGACACTCCTCTTAAAATTAGCCTGATTTTGGAAGATCCAACGGATTTTTTAAGAATTCAACAAATATTGACGACATCCGGCGTTCAAAGTCTGGTCAGTAAATACACTTCACCAAACGGTATATTAGCACCAATGTTGGATATTTTGAATAACCAAGGTGTCTTTAGATACCTTAGATACCTTAATCTAAGCGGTAATGATCTTAGCATTCATAACACCCATGTCTTGGGCGTTCCTATTCCTACTCCTATTGCTAATGGATTTCTCCCTTTCATACAAAGTCTGGCTCAGCTTACTAAGCTTGAACACCTTGATATAAGTGATTGCTCTATACACATAGATGAAGCACAAGCTTTAGCACCATGCTTAGCGCAGTTTACTTACCTTAAATACTTTGATCTGAGCAGTAATTATATTGACGCTGTTGGTGCGCAAGCTTTAGCGCCAAGTCTAGCACTGATTACTAATCTTACATATTTTGATTTGAGTGGTAACGAGCTTTTCTATGATGACCCTGACACTAGAGGCATAGGAGCTTTACTACAAAATTTAGTACTGTTTACTAAGCTTGAATACCTTAAACTGAGCGTGAATGATATTGGCCCTGATGAAATGCAAGATTTAGCACTAAGTCTAGATCAGCTCACTAACCTTAGACACCTTGACCTAAGTGAGAATGATATTGGCCCTGATGAAATGCAAGATTTAGCACCAAGCTTAGGTCTGCTTAGTAAGCTTGAACACCTTGATCTGCATTCCTCTTCTGTTACTGAGAATATCGTTATTGGCCCTGATGGAGCACGAGCTTTAGCACCAAGCTTAGGCCTGCTTATTTACCTTAAAGAGCTTTATCTGGGAGGAAACGATATTGGTTCAGATGGCGCACTCGCTTTGACACCAAGTCTAGCACTGCTTATTAAGCTTAAAAAACTTGATATGAGTGAGAATGAGATTTCTGAAACTGGAAAACAAGCTTTAAAGCAAAGTTTGGCACATATTCCCGGACTTGATTTGATCCTATAAAACTCCACGATTTTCATCTACTAACTTCAACACGCCTTCTGTTTTCATTTCCAACATGAAGACAGAAGGCAAGTTTGGTTCTTAAAAAACACATTCAACATGTCCCCACCCAAAGCGAAGTCTGGCCCTGTAAAAGATTAATCAAAGCCAGATACCTTTTCAAAACCACGCGTTATCTAAAATCAAATAATAATTGTCGTTACATCATCTTATTTACAAAATATTAATAAAAATAAGTAAAGATATACATAAACAGTATAAATAGATATTTTCTATGATCAGGTTTGTTGCATTTTTTATTTTAATGGCACTTTGCGTACGCGCCAATGCGGGAACGTTTGCCGATAATATGAATAGTGTGAACAAATCATTGGGCTCTGTTAATGGATCATCGGCAGACAGCTCCACTGGCAGTAACAAGGGATCAGCTGCTGGTAACGGTGGATCAGATCACGGAAGCTCTAGTGGGGGAGAAGGCTCTGGAAGTAGCAACTCATCTGAGAGCAGTGGTAGCAGCGGCTCTTCCGGAGGTGGTGGATCTTCTGGTGGTAGCACCTCAAGCGGTGGCGGAGGCAGTCTAGGCTCTGGCGGTGGTAGCAGCGGCTCTTCCGGAGGTGGTGGATCTTCTGGTGGCAGCACCTCAAGCGGTGGCGGTGCTAGTAGCGGCTCTTCCGGAGGTGGTGGATCTTCTGGTGGCAGCACCTCAAGCGGTGGCGGTGCTAGTAGCGGCTCTTCCGGAGGTGGTGGATCTTCTGGTGGCAGCACCTCAATCGGTGGAGGAGGCAGTCTAGGCTCTGGCGGTGGAGGATCTGTAAGTGATGGGTCAGGATCTGCCGGCAGTAGTGGTAGCAGTCCTGCCACTAATGACAATACCAGTGCAGATAGTGGTGGCTCAAGCGGCGCAGATGCAAGCGCAGACTCTGATAACAAAAAAGCTAAGGACAAAAAAACCAAAGGTAAAAAAGCCAAAGACAGCAAGTCCAAAGATAAAAAGGGCAAAGATAAAAAGGGCAAAGATAAAAAAGCTAAAGACAGCAAGTCCAAAGGTAAAAAGGGCAAAGATAAAAAAGCCAAAGGCAAAAAGGGTAAAGACAAAAAAGCTAAGGACAAAAAAACCAAAAGTAAAAAAGCCAAAGGCAAAAAGGGTAAAGACAAAAAAGCTAAGGACAAAAAAGCTAAGGACAAAAAAGCTAAGGACAAAAAAGCTAAGGACAAAAAAACCAAAGGTAAAAAAGCCAAAGATAGCAAGTCCAAAGATAAAAAGGGCAAAGACAAAAAAGCTAAAGGCGGTAAAGCCAAAGATAAAAAGGGTAAAGGCAAAAAAGCCAAAGATAAAAAGGGTAAAGATAAAAAAGCCAAAGATAAAAAGGGTAAAGATAAAAAAGCCAAAGGCAAAAAGGGTAAAGACAGCAAGTCCAAAGATAAAAAAGGCAAAGACAAAAAGGGTAAAGATAAAAAAGCCAAAGGCAAAAAGAAAGCCGATGGCAAGAAAAAAGCCGGTGGCAAAGCCAAAGGCGGTAAGAAAAAAGCTAAAGGTGGCAAAGCCAAAGGCGGTAAGAAAAAAGCTAAAGGCGGTAAAGCCAAAGGTGGTAAGAAAAAAGCCGGTGGTAAAGCTAAAGGCGGTAAAGCCAAAGGTGGAAAAGCCAAAGGCGGTAAGAAAAAAGCCGGTGGCAAAGCTAAAGGCGGTAAAGCCAAAAAATCAGGTGGAGCCAAAAGAGGTGGAGCTAAAAAAGCGCCCGCTCAAAAACGCAGAAGATAGAGCCCCCCAAGTCGTTTAACTCAGGGGCTCAGTGTGGCTCAGTATTTAAAGAACGCCACGTTTTTCTTGGTCACGTTCCATTGATTCAAACAATGCAGAAAAATTTCCCTCTCCAAAGCCTTGGTGGCCTTCACGTTGAATAAGCTCAAAGAAAATTGGCCCAATAACTGTTTCCGTGAAAATTTGGAACAATATTTCCTTGCGATCTCCATCAACTTCACCATCAATCAAAATTCTATGTTTTGTTAATGTTTCATAGTCTAAATTCAGAGTTGGGAAGCGTTCGCGCACAACTTCGTAGTATGTTTCACTAATATCTAAAAACTTAATGCCGTGTTGTTTGATTGTGTTAACGCTTTCAACAATATTTTTCGTAGTCAAGGCTATGTGTTGAATGCCTTCACCTTTGTATTCGCGTAAATATTCAGCAATCTGCGATGAATCTTCAGTCGGTTCATTAATAGGAATGCGAATTTTTCCGCAAGGACTAGTCATCGCGCGACTTAGCAAACCAGTTTTTTGTCCTGTAATGTGGAAATAACGAATTTCACGGAAGTTAAATATTTTCTCATAGAAATTAGCCCATTTAGTCATTTGACCTTGAAAAACGTTGTTCGTTAAGTGGTCAATAATTTCAAGTCCATTACCCTTAGGATTAACATCAACACCAGGTAAAAACTCAAAGTCGTAGTCATAAATTGTTTTTGAATCATAACGATCAACGAAAAAAATCAAACTATCACCCACTCCATAAATAGCTGGAATGGTTACTTCTCCATGATTAATCGCAGATTTATAAGGCCTTGCACCCAAAGAAATTGCTCTATTTAAAGCAAATTCAGAATCTTTCACGCGTATCGCCATTGCACAAGCAGAAGGACCATGGACCGCAGCAAAGTCAGATGCAAAAGAATTTGGTTCTTTATTCACAATAAAATTAATTTGACCCTGCCTGTACAAGAAAACGTTCTTAGAGCGGTGCTTAGCAACCAGTGAAAAACCCAAAGATTCAAACGTCTCAGCTAAACGTTCATCGTCATTAGGGCTTGCAAATTCTACAAATTCAAACCCATCGGTTTGCATTGGATTGTATTCAGATACATCATCGGTTTGAGTTGGCAAATCATGAACAGCAAAAGACATAAATCTCCTAGAGTTATTTACTAAATTTATTTACAGTAAGCGAGAAATGCCCGTATGCCAAGTCAGAAACCATTTATTTTGTATTTTTGAACCGCTCATTAAGTTCACGGTAGTGTGCATGACATATGGCAACGGCCAAGGCATCAGCCGCATCGTCAACAACGCCTTTGGGCATAGTTGGCAAAAGCAAAGCCACCATTAAAGCAACCTGGTGTTTTTCGGCGTGCCCTGACCCCACTACTGATTTTTTCACCTTGTTTGCTGAATATTCAGCCACTTTTAATCCGAATGATGCAGGCGTAAACAAAACCACTCCTCGCGCCATGCCAAGCTTCAAAGCAGATGCGGGGTTTTGGTTCACAAAGGTTTCTTCTACAGCAGCTTCATGAGGTTGAAATTGCTGCAATACATTTAATAATTCCTGGTACAAGGTGTTCAGCCGATTTGCCAATTCTGCCTTTGCATCGGTCTTGATCACTCCATGGGCTACATAACTTAGTGAATTTCCCTGCGCTTGCACAATGCCCCAACCGGTACGTTGAAGCCCAGGATCAATTCCCAATATTTTGACCATGCATTACCAAAAGATTATATGAACTTGTCAAGCATACCCGGATGCCATAGAATAGTCACCCTAAGCTCTTATTATAAAGATTTATGAAAACCGAAAAAACACTTTCTATTTTAAAGCCAGACGCCACACGTCGTAACATCACTGGAAAAATTAACGCTAAAATCGAAGCTGCAGGTTTGCGCATTATTGCTCAAAAACGCCTTCACATTAGCTTAGCTCAAGCACAAGCATTTTATGCTGTACATGCTGAACGCGCATTTTTTGGTGAACTTTGCCAATTCATGATCAGCGGACCAGTTGTTGTGCAAGTTCTACAAGGTGAAGACGCAGTAGCTAAATACCGCGACATTATGGGCGCTACAAACCCAGCTAATGCAAAAGAAGGCACAATCCGCCAAGAGTTTGCAGAATCTATTGAAGCAAATTCAGTACATGGCTCTGACTCTGCAGAAAATGCAGCAAATGAAATTGCTTATTTCTTTAGTGATCTAGAAATCGTTGGTTAATTTACCCAACATATTAACCGGCGTTCGTTTCTTTGGAACGCCGGGTCTTATCTACTTATACCTCTGTCAAAATTATTTTTTAGCCTTCTGGGTTATGCTGTTTTTGGGCATTACCGATTGGTTAGATGGATTTTGTGCTCGTAAATTCAAACAAGAATCACTATTTGGTAAAGTATTCGACCCTATTGCCGATAAAACACTGATGATTGGAATGTTTGCAACACTTGGCTACTTGAAAGCCCTACCTTTGGCATTTGTTTTCTTATGCTTGGGACGAGACATATTAATTGCCCTTGGCGGGTTTGCAATGATGCGAACAGCCTACAAAAAAGATTTATCCCCCACCAAAGCCAGTAAAATTAATACTTTTTTGCAAATACTTTGCATTTTAGTGGTCACTTATCGCTTGCATGCCCCATCTATTAGTCCGCACGTACTGTTCAGTGAAAGCGTTTTACTTGGACTTACCAGCTTATTTACAATTGCATCTGGTATGCAATATGCAAAAACCTTTTGGAGATTTCTAAAAAATACGTAAGAATTCAAGTATATCTAAAATTTGAACGCATTCATGTTTTTTGCACGCCCTAGAACTCCTACCCGTCTTGAAATATGGCCCACATTTGTTGACGCCTTATCTACAGTACTAATGGCCATTGTTTTTGTGCTCATGACATTTCTTGTTGCCCAAGTTTTTTTAGTGGAAACAATTAACACAAAAGACACCGAAGTCGCTAGGCTTCAAGCTCAGCTCAGACTATTTGAAGAAAGTCTTGCAAAAGCAAAAGATAGCCACGACAAAGCATCCGCTAAAGTAACTTCCCTTGAAGAATTAATGACCAATTTAAATGCGCAATTAGCAAAAATCACACAAGATTTAGACCTTGAAAAAAATGCCCATACCGATCAACGCACAGCCAATGAGCGCCTAAAAACAGATCTAGAAAAGCTAGAAGAAAGATTGCGTCAACTGCAGGCCTTATTAAATCAAGCTCAAACCGAAACAACCCAAAAAGATGCGGAAGTTAAAAAGCTACAGCTAGGCCTTCAAGCGTTAGAAAAAGAACAAGACAAACATAAAGACTCCATAAAAGTTGGGCAGTTTCGTTCACAGTTTTTTGCGCAATTAAAAAGCATATTGGGTGACCGCAGTGATGTGCGCGTTGTCGATGACCGCTTTGTTTTCCAGTCAGAGGTTTTGTTCACCATAGGTTCAGCAGAGCTTGGTGAAGAAGGTCAAAAACAGCTAAACGAGTTAATAAAGGCATTAAAAGAAATCGGCAGCAAAATCCCCCCTGAAATTAACTGGATTCTCCGTGTAGATGGTCACACAGACAAGCACCCCATTAAAAGCACGCAGTTCCCTTCGAACTGGGAACTTTCCGCAGCTCGCGCCATTGCCGTTGTTCAATACATGATTAAAAAAGGCATTAATGGTAAACATCTAGTAGCGGCAGGCTTTGGAGAATTCCAACCAATTAATGTGGCAGAGGTTGATCGCAACCGCCGCATTGAATTTAAGCTGGATCAACGATAAGGGAAACTACCCACCAGATCCCCACGCCCTTTTCAAGGGCTCAAGGTTGCGACAATTATCTTCATGAGGAGCACACTCCCTCTCTCGTCTTCATGAGGAGCGTAGCGACGTGATGATCCAGTGAGTAATTTCCGTATATTACCAATCATAAAAAAAAGGAGAGAGTAAACCTCCCTCCCCTGCAATTTTATTAAGCAGTGGCTCAGGCCACAGCTGCATCATTCGCTTCTGCTGTCGTCGCTGCGGGTTTCTTTCCTGTTTCGTTCAGATATTTCACAAGCCAAGGGTTTTCAGCCCATTCTTCTGTACTTGCCCCGCCTTCAATCAACAATTCTATGACTTGATAATTCATCTTCTTTTCTAAAGCAATACCCAACGGTAAGTTACCATCATGATCAGGAATATTCAGATCCGCACCGCGGCTGACTAATTTTTCTAACGCTGTTCCTTGATAAAAATGCTCTGTTTTATATATTACTGCCAATAATGCAGGCGTCTGCCCCAAAAAATCTTGAGTGTTGACTGAATGATAACGTGGAAGTAATACATCAAAAGCATTTTCATATCCACTTGCTACGCTACAGTGAAGAGGAGAAAATCCTCTTGCTGGCCAATAAAGATTTGGTTTTCGTAAAAGTATATGATTCAAAATAGCAAGATCTCCACCAGACGAAGCAAAAGAAAGAACAGTCAGTTGAGTAGTATTAGTAGAATCAAATGTAAAAGTTTTATTGATATCTCCCATGCTGTCGATAACCAACTTTGCAAGCGCAACACTCTTTTCACTAGATTTTCGAAATTGAGATGAAAAACATAAAGCTATAAACAGTTGTGTTTTCTCTGTTTCATCAAAAAATGCAATATCATCAGCACCTAAAAAGAATGCTGATAAGAACCCTCTCGCCCGAGCAAGATCTACTTTATCAGCATGAAAGTTCAGATAGCGTAGCTCACCTGCTTTTTCATCTAATTGAATATTTTCTGGATCTAAATATGTTAGTGGAGATGTCAAAGGGATCTCTGGATAAGGAAGTCCATTTCTCTCCAGATAATTATTATAGGCAGATGTGAAATTTTCATCTGTGAAAGAAGAAATAATCGCTTTTTTTTCGCTAAGATCACGAGCTCCACGAAGACTGTCAACAGCCTCTAAAAACATTTCCTTAGGCCATGTTTTGTATTTTGTCGATCTCATATGATCTGCACAAAACGAATCAATGACATCTTTTGTCAATTCCATTCCAAAAAGACCACCTGATCCCAAAGTAAAAGTTAATAATACCAATTGTAAAAATTTCATTTCGTATAGTTCCTTATTTTATAAAAAAAGAGAGAGCCTCGCTCTCTCTCACATATTTTGTTGTACTGATTTTTATTCAGATTTTTTTGCAGCGCCCACTGTCGCTGGTGTTGCAGCAGCAACCGGCGCATCTGCTGAAGAAGCAGGCGTCACAACAGGAGCAGCAGTAGTATCTGTTGATTTCTCGGCAGATTTTTCTGGTGCAACAGCAGGCATATCCGTTGCAGGCCCAGCAGTGGCAGTGGCAGCAGCCGCATCTGTTAGTTTAGCTTCTGGTTTAATTTCTTCCTTTGCTTCTTCTACTTTTTCTGGTGCTGGTGTAGCAGCGACAACTGGTGCTTTTGCCTCTTCAGACTTCGTACCGGCTGCTAATAACCCCTTCACTTCATCTTCAGTTGGGCAAATGTTAAAAACCAAAAAATCCCCTTGCTTTGAAAGCACTGCGTACAACTTTTTTTCACCCGCAGAAAAATCAAAAGCAACAGGTCCAGAACCACCAGACAACTTCGCTTCTGCTTCTTGCATTACATTCATAATGCTTTGTTCAACCGCTTGGTTAATTTTTTCTTTTTTAAAGTGGGCAACACGAACGTACTTATCACCATCTTTTTTAATCACCACAATATAGTGCTGATCATCAACTTTAATTTTGTCTTCCTGTTGAGATTTGTTGATTTTCTCTAACGCATCTTCCGGGCTTTTTGCAAAGGCTTCCTTGATTAGCTCTTGACGCTCAGTAAGGGTTGAAACAGATGCCGCTAAGCCAAAGCTCAGTGACGACGCTAGCATTAAACCTATTAATAATTTTGATTTCACAAAATCTCCTGACAATATTTTTAAGTAATTCTACCTGAGCCATTATAAGTTGTAAAACTTTTTGCGTGCTCAAATTTTCAAACACCCATGGCTTTTTTCATGAAGAATTTTTTCAAAGGCGGAATTTTTCCAACCACAGCAAGGCCAGCTTGACGAACAAAACTAACCACTTGGCTATCGCTTTCAAAAAGTCTGGTCAGCCCATCGGTAAAGAAATAGAGCCCTTTGTGGTCTAGTTTACGACGACGGCTATATTGGTTTAACACGTATTCTGATCCTAAATCTCCCCCTAAATCTTTAGCATCGGCCAATAAATGCGCAATATCTGCCACGTCACGCCAACCCAAATTAACCCCCTGCCCCGCTATGGGGTGCAGTGCATGGGCCGCGTCCCCCACCAAAACTGTACGGGGTGCTGTGGCTTTATCTACGGTTAGGGCAATTAAAGGAAATGTCCAGCGAGTACTGTTCAACGTAACTTTTCCATAAAATGGAAAAATGTCCGTAAGCTTTTGTTCTAATTCAGCAGTGGGAATAGTTTCCCAAAGAGAATCCTTAGGGCCACACCAGACTACCCCTGATTGATGCTGCCCATCAGCGGTATCAACCATCGGCAACATAGCAAAAGGTCCTGATGGTTGAAAAACCTCCCACGCCGTTGCTTGGTGGGGCTTTTCATGGGTAAAATGCGCCACTAAAGCCTTGTGGCCATATTCCTTAGTTTTACTTTTAATGTGTACCTGGCCACGCACCCAAGAATTACGCCCATCTGCACCAATAACCAATGGTGCTTTTAAAATACCATGTTCTTTAGTGTGTACTTCCCCGGGCAACAACTGCTGCAGGGTGCAATTATCAAGCACTTCAACCAATTCAGCATTTCTCACCCCATCAAATAGGGCATTTATCAGGCAATCGAATTCAATAATATACCCCATAGGGTCAGTCCCTAGGTCTTGATAATCATAATCAAGGGTCCAAGCAGACCCTTGTTCAAAAACGCGAATATGATTAATTCGTTGAGCCGTAGGCTCCAAGGCTTGCCACAATCCGCAACTTTCTAAAAACCGCTTGGAGCCAAGAGTTACCGCAATTGTGCGTCCGTCTTTTATAGATGGTTTTGCAAATGCGTTGCGTTCAAGCAGCTGCACTTTTATTCCCAGTTGAGAAAGGCGAATTGCCAACGCCGCACCAACTAACCCCGCTCCAACAATAATGACCATAACCAATTTTGCCTAAAATACTTTGCCCCTTTAACATAAGTCAGTTTGTGGGCAAGTTCAATTTGTGAGCAAATTTAGTTAATGAATATTTTCAATTTTCACTAATAGGCCTAATACACAGACAAAGGAGCCAAGTTATTTCTTAAAAATTCCACACACGCCACATACCACTCAGCAAAATAGTCATTACAGCCCCTGTCACTTTCTGAGTAATCAAAAACAAACACAAAGTCTTCATCTTCGCTAATGCCGTTTATATACACATAGCTATTATCGAATGAAAATGACTTGTCTTTTTCAACAACATCATGGGTTTCAACCGCACTAGGTATTTCTCTTTTTGCACTGTCAAAAGGAACACTTTCAACAAAAGCCTTTTGTCTAACAGAAGACATATCACTAACAACAATACATTCTGTGTCAGCCGTCAGCTTTTGGGTCTTTTTCAAACCAAATGGCACTTCGAGCACACAGGGAATGCTCTTGTCTGTTTTATGTTTCGCGATAAGATTTTCGTAAAAATTGATAAGACGTTGCGTTTCTCCTGCCCTTTTATTCTCATCTTGTTCAGATTCAGGTGGCAAGCATGCATGAATGCTTCCAACAACATTCACAAAAAGAAATAGAAGTGAGCAGATGATAGTCATCAGATACACCTCAAAACCACAACTACCAAAATTAGTATATTAATAAGATATTAAATTAGTATTAATTAGTTTTTAATTTCTTATATTAGGTTTTTTGTGTATTTTGAGTGCCAACCTTATAATACGCTAACCTTGCCTCAAATACGTTGCCCCTTTAACATAAGTTAAAACGTTCAAGAATTTAAAGTATGCATGTTTTGTTAGTTGGTTATGGCGCCATGGGCGGGGCCCTGCTAAAAGGCTGGGAAACATTTTGCAAAGTCACGATTGTTGATCCTTTCAAACAAGGTTGCGCAAAATCAATTGATGATCTGCCAGCAGACTATTCCCCAAATGTCATTGTCATTGCCGTAAAACCACAAATGCTTGCACAAGTCATGCCGGCTTACGCAAAATTTCAAGACGCACTGTTCATTTCCATTGCCGCAGGTGTTCCAAGCAAACACTACACCCAGTGGTTAGGAGAAAAAGTACGCCTTAGCCGGGTCATGCCTAACTTACCTGTCATTGTATCCCAAGGGGCCAGCGCCTATGTGCTAAATGAAAACTGCACAAGTAATGATGATGCAATTGTCAGCACCTTATTTGAAAAAGTGGGCATCGTTGAAAAATTAGCAAACGAAAATCTGTTTGACGCGGTGACGGCTCTTTCTGGGTCAGGCCCTGCTTACGTGTATTATTTATGCGAGTGCTTGGAACAAGCAGCCGTTGAGCTGGGTTTAGATCAAGACTTCGCGATGCGTTTTTCCAGACAAACCATTATTGGTGCCGCCGCAACATTGAAAGAATTACCCGCATCAGCTGAAGAATTGCGCATCAATGTTACAAGCAAAGGTGGCACAACCGAAGCCGCCCTTGGAGTTTTAATGGGAAACAACAATTTGCAAAATTTGTTTTCAAATGCCTTAAAGTTAGCCCATAAGCGCGCTCAAGAACTAGCAATATAAAAATTTATGTATAATTAATAATTTATTATTGAACACTATGGTAATATTTAATTTAAGAACAGTTCTTCAGATATATGACTTCAATGTATTCCCTTAAAGCCCAAAAGAATACAAATGGCGAAGCTATGTCTGCATGCAAGGTTGGCGCCAAGGCGGGTGGCCCACCCTTTATTTGGGCGGGGGTGGGGGATGGCCCCATGTACCACCAAAACATTAATAAATCGTTAAAAACCAATAATAAATCTTTTGAACTAATCATAAAAAACTTGCATACTGCCCTCCTTATGAGAGTTATTCGACTTCTTTTTGTTTTTGCATTTTTTCCGTTTCTTCACGCCGAAACGGTTGTGTGCAGTTTTTCAATTTTACAAAATTTATGCACTCAGTTATGCCAAGGAATTGATAGTATTCAGGTGCATACAATTGTACCAAAGTCGGTTGATCCGCACATGTATCAGCCAAAACCAAGTGATTCAAAAATGCTGGCCAAAGCCGATTTGGTAATCACCAATGGCCTAAATTTAGAAGGGTGGATCACCAACTTAATTGACGGCTCAGGTTACAAAGGCAAAGTGATTATCGCTAGCGAAAATATATCAGCCCGTTACCTGGGGAAATTGCCAGATCCACACGTTTGGCATAGCCCAAAGCTCATTAATTTAATGATTGATAATATCGCAAATGCGTTAAAAGATGCTTTTCCAAATCACACATCAACATTTGAAAAGAATGCAATAAGCCTAAAAGCCACGTTCAATGAATTGCAAATCAATGTTACTGAGCTTTTTGCAAAAATCCCGCAAAGCAAACGGGTGATGCTCACCACTCATGATGCTTTTTCATATTTTGCCCAGTGTTATAATGTTGTAGTCTTAAGCCCTCAAGGGGTTAGCACAAGTGATGACCCATCCGCAGCAGATATGAAAAACTTGATAGGTCAAATTCGTTCCTTGCAAATTTCTGCCATTTTTCTAGAAAATTTATCAAATCCCAAAATTCTTAACGCTATTGCTAATGAGACTGGAAAAAAGGTAAGTGGCGTTTTGTATGCCGACACTCTAAAAGATGACTTAAACTTGCAAGACACCCTGTGGTACAACGCCGTCGTCATAGCAGGAGCAATGAATGCTTGACATTAACGCCATTTGGGAAAAAGCGGAACAGCCTTCACCCGAACTTACATTTGAAGAAATTCAAGCATTAATTAATGACCGCCTTTGGGCAGTGACCGACCAGATTTCAACCGTTAGCCTAAACAGCGCAAATGAAACCTTGTTTGACCTAATGATGTTGGTTTTTGATAGCCTAACTGAAAAACGGACGTGCATTTTGAACCTTTGGAATGCTAGCTCTTTGGATCCTAAATGTATTTGTGAAGCACAATCACAAATTATTGCCGCTATCGATGGGTGGCATCAAACCCTAAACCTGCACTGGAACACCGCGCGCTATGTGCAAAATTTACTGTTTTTGTGCGCCTTAATGTATGCAGCAGCAGTTTGGAAAGACGACACCAGCGCAGATAATTCAAAAGTCATGGCCAAAATTGACGAGCTGATCGGTTGGTTAAATGCCAGCAAATCAGCCCCGTTCGATCTGCTGGAGAAATTGAAGGGCATGGTTATGGGGTAGAGATTAAAATCTTTACTCGTGAGTTCGCATCAGCTCTATCCAAGGATCTTCAAGGTCTTCAACTTGGGTATTACGTTTAGAAGCATCAACACTCACTTTTTTACTGCTAGGCGGCGTTAGATTGTCTGCAGCTGGTGTTGCTTTTTTCATCATAGGGCTAAAAGCACCTGACCTTGAAGCACGTAGAAAACACGGCGAAGATTCAGCACTTACCGTAAGATCAGCTGCGAAAATATCAATTGATAATAACATCCCCATTGAAACACCAAGCTTCAATAATTTAATATTCATGAAATTCTCCAAAATTTATAAAATGATCACCAAGATCATATAGGTATTCGGAAATAAAATTACAAATATTATTGCAAATTTTTTGAATATTTTGTATTTAGACACATAAAAAAAATGGCAAAAGGCGTAAGCCCCTTGCCATTAATTAAATTAAGCTGAAATCTATTTCTTCAAGTAGCGAACCGCAGCTGCCACCAACACTGATTTCACAATTCCTGGCAGAATAAATGGCACAAGCCCTGCTGTGATTGCCGCATTCCAGCCTACGAATGTGCTAAGCCATGGCATACCAAATAGGAAAACTGTTGCACTGCCCACTAACGCCACTAAAAAAGTTTGCTTAGTGCCCATGTTTGCAACGCGCTCACGCAACGTGCACATTACCCAAACTGCAGCTAGAAATCCAAAAAGGTAACCTCCGGTTGGGCCCATTAATTTTGCAATCCCACCACTATAATATGAAAAAACCGGCGCACCCATTGCTCCTAGTGCTAAATAACTTGCAACGCTGCGAAGTGCATCTGCTTTTGAAAAAGTAAGGCCAATAATAAGAACGGCCACCGTCTGCAATGAAATATGTACAGGGTGAAGCGGTATGTTAACTTGCGTACACAGGCACAAAAGCCCCGCACCAATAACCGTTAATAAAACTCGTGAATTTCTAATGTATTGAAAAGCTAATTGCATAAAATACCACCCTTTGAATAAAAACTACCTTATGTCTTAGCCGTTTTTTGCAAAATCTACCAGTGGCTTTGAATAATGGTTTGTTCTTGGCCTCTGGATTTATTCAACAAAAATTATAAGAAAAATCCAACGAATCCCCACTTAGCGCATAATGTATGCGCCACAAAATTAAGATCCCGCTTAGGTTGAATGGTAAGAAGTGCGGTTTGAATAGCGCTTTTTGTTTCAGTGATTCTTTGCCCAAAAGCACGTTCATCAAATTGTGAAAGAGCCTGAATGCCATTCATGATGAATGTAACACTCATCTGTGCAGGATAGGCATTGGCAGATTCTTGCATGAGATCAGTTACTCGGGTAGTAAAGTTGTTTTGTCTTTCAAAAGGCACAAATTGCATAAGTCTTGGAATATTGCTTGTAAACACTTGCATTGCTTGATCAGCCAGCGCATCTTTTTGTTCTGCAGAACATGTTGCTTTATCTAGACTACTTGTTCTTAAAATGGTTCGCATATTCGTAGATAATGTTACTACAGGGTCATCCAATAATGAACCCAGCGTTACAACTTCTGCAGCAAAGGTTTGTGCGTAGCACCCAAAAACAATCGCTAATAATACATTTAGTTTTTTCATCTTTTGCCCTTAAGTACATTCACTTTTCTAAATTGTACCGGCTAGAAATTTAATAAGAAGTTAATGAAATATTTAATAGGGAAAGCGCAGTTAATATGCTATTCTTTGCAGATATTTTTAAAAGATTTTTCACATGCTAGCTCTACAAAATTTGACCCGACGTTTTGGCGGGCGTGTTGTTTTAAACAGCATTAGCCATAGATTCCCAGAACAAGGGTGCGTAGGGCTTGTAGGCGTTAATGGTTCTGGAAAATCAACATTGCTTAATATTTTATGCGGCCTTGACGAACCAGATGATGGAACGGTGACTAAGCCTCGTGATACGGTAATTGGGTATTTACCCCAAGAACCAAACCAAAATCCAATGCCTACCCTTTTGGAAGAAGCCCTTGGCGGTGCCGAATATATTTTAGGTTTGCAAAGCAGGCTTACCGAAGTGCTGACCTTAATGGAGCATTCCTGCACCGATGCAGTCGCAAAAGAATATGACCACATTATGCACGAACTTACTTATTTAGATGGCTTTTCAATTGAATCAGAAGCAAAAGAATTACTATGTGGACTAGGCTTTAAAACCGATGATTTTGGCAAAGACCCAAAAACCCTATCGGGCGGATGGCGCATGCGCTTGGAATTAGTACGTTTGTTTTTGAAAAAACCAAATTTCTTGGTATTAGACGAGCCTACAAACCACTTAGACCTTCCTAGCATGGAATGGGTTGAACGCTTTTTGAAAAACTTCCGGGGCTGTTTGGTGTTTGTATCCCATGACCGTTCACTAATCAACCGCTTGGCTACCAACATTTTGCACCTTCACCATGGTGAAATGAATGCTTACGTTGGCAACTACGATAAATTTTTAGAGGCTTACGAATTAGAACAAGAACAAATTCAAGCACAAAAGCAGAATTTGGGCGCAAAAGCACAGCAAGTGCAACAGTTCGTTGATCGATTCCGCGCCTCAGCAAGCAAAGCACGCCAAGTGCAAAGTCGCGTAAAAATGCTGCAAAAACTTTACGATGCCGATACAAACCTAAAGGTGGATGAGAAAAACCCACCCATGAGTGTTAAGCTAGAATGCGCTAAAAAAAGCGGACGCGTGGTGTTAAATGCCAAAGATCTATCAATTGGCTATGCAACACCGCTTGTAAAAAAGCTTAGCTTCAAACTTGAACGTGGGCAAAAGCTAGCGATTGTCGGCGCCAATGGTATTGGTAAATCTACACTAATCAAAACCCTATTAAACATTGTACCTAAGCTTGAAGGCGAAGTGGAACTTGGTCACGAAGTTGATGTTGCGTATTTCGCTCAGGATCAGCTGGACTACCTAGCACCAAAAGCAACCATGCTGGAAAACGTCATGCAGCTGAATCAGCACTTAAGCATAGGCCAAGCCCGGTCAATGCTTGGGGCATTTTTGTTTAAGGGCGATGATGTTTTCAAGCCCCTAAATGTACTTTCCGGCGGTGAAAAAAACCGCGTAGGTTTATGCTGCCTGTTGGCTAAAAAAGCCAATACGTTGATTTTAGACGAGCCCACAAACCACCTTGATATGCAAAGCATCGATATTTTGGCGGAATCCCTTAGCGTGTTTGAAGGAACGGTTTTATTCGTAAGCCACAACCGCAGTTTCATTGACGATGTCGCAACCCATATTTTGGGCCTAAATGCGCGCGGCCAAACTCTGCTTGTGGAAGGCGACCTTGAACGGTTCGAAGCCAAAGCTGCCCAAGTTGAGTTTTGTTGGAATTAGGGATTTGGCTCTTCTGTTAGCAAGTCATAAACTTTTTTCGCAAGGTCTTTCCCCGAAGTCTCTTCGTAGGTTGACCATGCAATTCCAATGCAGTCCGTAGGTGTTTCTCTACGTTTATTACGCAAATTCAATAATTCTTTAAGATTTGGAAAAGATTTTCTAGTAAGTTCTATTATCTTGTTCATAGTTTGGTTATCTACATAATTTAAGTTGCCTATCCAGCCACATCTTGGAGTGAGAATAATACATATCCAATGAACAAGGGTATTTTGATCTTCTCCAATAGGGCCAGAACCATGAGTTTCTATAAGCTGCCCAAGCAATGATTCAAATTTTGGAAGGTCATCCTTTCCAATCCTTCTAATACTTAATTCTTGAAACTCATGAAGAGCTTGATCAGAAACACTAAGAGGGGGTCGTGGCTCATTAAGCCAAGCCTGAACCTCTGGACTTATTGTAAAGCCAACATATTTCTCCTCTGCACCAAAAACCTTACCCGAAGACAGCACTAGCAAAAACGTCACGATAAAAAAATACATAGTCCCAACCACAAAACAATACCTATTGATATTTTAAAGTAAGGAAAATTAAGAAATCACTAACGTAGCATTTTTAGAATATCTCGACTAGCAGTATTGCAATAAAAATACACTCTAAATTAACTCATTGTAAAACATACTAAGCTACTAGATGCAAAACTCTTGGGAAATATCATGAAAAACACATTAAAAGTATCGCGCATCATTCTAGTCTTGGCAGGAACAATGCAAATTTCTGCGGGTGCGCCACTAAATGATTCAGAAATTTATGAAAACCCAGACCGTATGAAGTACCGTCCACTTACCATGCAAGACAGTATTAATGACAAACTTCCAGAAAATACAACATATTTTCAGCAGATTGTAGCTCTGTTAATGCACAGATTAGCAAATCCACTTCTTGCTATAGAAAATGCCGGCGATTAACTAAATACTCTGCTGTTACCACTTGGACCCTGACGCTCCTTTTTGGCTCTGAAAGATGCTTTCACCCTCGTCTTCATGAGGAGCGTATGCGACGTGATGATCCAGTGAATAATATCATTTTTCTTGTCATCTCCGGCTCGATCGGAGATCCACCGCACCCCTAGTTTTTCTATGGCTTGACCATAGGGCCCAGCTCTATATCATCAATTTTCTATGAAAGGCCTAACACAACATCTGCAGCAACTTTTTGCTCTGCGGTTGCATACTCACAACCAGCAATAAATCGCGCATCGTTTTTTCTTGATTCCAATTCTCTTACTTCATTATTCATGCCTGCAACAAACACACCAACAACTTGTGCACGTTGCTCAGACGTTGCGAATTTATGCTTCAACAAACCACCCGCCAAGTCTTGCCTGCTATTAATTGCAGGCAGTACTCCAGAAAGAACCGTTCTGAATTGATCATTCGTTAAATCAGAATAGCTTTCCAACAATGAACTTACCAAACAAAGTAGCTCATAATTGTTTCTTACAGAACTAGCTAACAAAGAAATACTTTGAGTAGCAACCCAAGAAATCTGCTCAGGATTAGCAAGCAGTTTACCATCAGTGTCTTTAAGTCCTAATATTTTAGAAAAACCTGAAATTTTATTCTCTCGCTCAAAATCAGGCAATTTTGTTAGTTCAATTAATCTTGTTATAGCTAAACGTTTTGTTTCAATGGGAACATATTTCCCAACATCAAAGTGTTGAGTATCCATGACACGCCAAGCAACCAACATTTTTTCTATGTACGTCAAAGAAGAGCTGTCTAAAAGGTTATAGCATTCTTTAGATGCTTCTCTAATTATTTCTTCGTGTTCACTTGCACTTATGTCTGGATAATCAATAGCGCAGAGGAAATTACGAGCAGCTTTTAGTCTTTGGTATTCTCGCCCTTCTCGCATACATTTTTTAAGACTTTCTATAACCATTTCACGCTGTTCTGGTGTTGCTAGGTATGCACCTACTGAATGAGGTTCAACCGATTCTGCATTCTTTCTTGCATGCAACACTGATGTAAACCAAAATTTTATTGGGTTGGCAGCAATAATTTGTAAAACAAAATCTAGTGCAGCACGCCTTTGCGCTTCAGGAGCTAAGTAAACATGTTGTTTTTTGTCCTTATGATACGAACCAGCATTCATCACTATTTGCGCACACATGACTTTTTGTTCTGGCGTAAAATCACTTCGGTGTACTAAGGAAAATAAGGTATCTAGAATAGTTTGTCTTTGTTCATCAGACCCCAATCTGGCATCACTATTCGCATTGAATGCCCACATTCTGGCATCAGCATAAAATTGTATATCTCCACTGCTAATTTCCGAATCACCAACTGCATTCGCCAAAATTTCAGCGGCAACTTCTAGCTGAGCATCATTCAAAAAACTTTTGTGGTCAGCATCATGAACATACACTATTCGCGCTGCAGCACTTCTTCGCACCGCAACATCTGTAGTGTCAGTCATTACCCCGTAAAGGTCCAACGCCCCTTGGCGCCTAACAACAAGGTCATCACTAGCAGCCAACTTCAAAGCAGCTTGAAACGCTGCATGATTTGGGAAAACTTGGTAAATAAGTTCACGCAGCCATGGCTTAGTACTGGCGTCCTCTTGAAAGGCAACAAGTTCCTTATAATACGTCCAACGAATACAATTATGAATCACCAAAATTTCTTTGGGGGAAAGGCTCGACACATCAAACCCAGACCCATTTAACATTTGCAGAGCTAATAATTCTTCATCACGCTCACGCAGTTCTTGAGCGAACAATATTTCGGGCCGAACACCTGGTTCCATTTTTTCAGGGTTAGCAGTGAAATAGCTTAAAAAATCTTGATAGGCTTCACGCAACGTGCTGGCGTTCAGGGTTTTGGGCGCGGCCAAAGGCTCAGCAACTTCAACACCAACAGCTGCTGCTGCAGAACTGGTCGCAACACTTGATGCCGCAAATGAACTACTTAAATTTAGGGCAACCAAAAAACTGAAGATGTGTTTGTATTTCATGAAAAGATCTCAAAATTTGTATCTGATGCAGACTAATATAAACCATATAACAAGGCAATAGATTGGTTTACAGCTAATTATTGAAATTTTGTTATTACAAAAAGTACTATTTTACGATTTTTTAATCTATTTTGCCGCATACTGAACCCACCCAAAATAAGGGGTGGGGTCTGGCTCTATTCCCCCTCTTTAGTTTTGACTAGCCAAAACCCCGGAAAATTACGGGTAACGTACCCCATGCAAAATCCACACAATTATGCTAAGTTCACCAAATGACCCTGCCCTATAAAACGATTTTATGAAAACAATTCTTGGCAAAATTTTGCGCAACCCAATCACACAAAGCGTGCTTGCATTCATTGCTTTTGCCTACATAAAATTTGTGTTTATGACCAGCCGCTGGGAATTTAAAAACCGAGAAATTTTTGAATCATACATCAGCCAAAACAAGCCTTTCATCGTGTCATTTTGGCATGGGCATTTGTTAATGTTGGCGTGCGCTTTGCAGTGGAAAGTTTCCGTGCACATGCTTATTTCAAATCACCGCGATGGGAAAATTATTTCCAAAACCATCAACCACTTTGGCATTCAAACCATTGCAGGCTCTACTAATAAAAAAGGTTTTGAAGCAGCGCGCCAAATTCTGCAGGTGCTAAAACAAGGTCATGTTATAGGAATCACGCCAGATGGGCCGCGGGGCCCAACTGAAAAAATATCAAATGGCGTTTTGGAACTAGCGCGTTTGGCGCAGGTTGATGTTATTCCCCTGGCCTACTGTTGCAAACCAATGAAACGTTTACGCACCTGGGACAAATTCCGTTTCGCAAAACCCTTTTGCAAAGGTGTGTTTGTGGTAGGAACGCCCGTTGCACCAATAGATGATCTTGAACAGCTTCGCACAACCCTTCAGCAAGCAATGGATAAAACCGCAGCAACGGCGGATGCATTTTTTGCAAATTAGTCCTATATGCTCAACAATGAAACAAGAAATCTCTGCCGTTAACTATTTGTTAACTTAACACATTCCATAAATTAAGTAGCAATTCCTACAAAAGCGCAGTCATGTTAATTTTGTGGTTTTTCGCATTTAATGCTCTTTATGCATCTCTACCTGATCCACTACTAGACTACCAAAAACATCTCAGTAGAATGTCACATTCTTCCGAAGCACCTTGCCGCCCTAGCCTTTTGGCTACTGCGCGAAATCAAGAAAATGGAATCAGCTCGCAAGATTATAGCTTCTTAAAAGGCACTTCTGCATTTGCAGCATCTTGCGCAGAGTTAGCTCATAAAACAGGTATATTAGGCACTGACGTAACAGTGTTGTTATTGGAAAATTCTGGCATTAACCATGCACACATCAAAAAAATTGTTGAAGCTGGTTCACCTGAAAAACCAACAGAAGAATCATATTGTCTTGATCATGGCTCCGCCATGGCAAGCTTAATTCATGCCATAGCACCTCATGCAAGTATTCGAGTACGCCCAACTAGCGAAGTAGATTCGGCGTTAACCTCTATAAAGATTATTAATGCTTCATTTAGCAGTGGAATCGTAGGGGGGTTTCAACAAACATTCCCAAATATAGCAGCTGCAAATAATGTTCTTATTATGCAATCAGCAGGTAACTATCAGCAAAACCTCTCAACAGATAATTACACACAAAATGCCGATACATTACTACCTTTTACTATTTTTGCAGGCAGTTTAAAACACGACTACAAAGAAGCCTCTTATTCAGGATTTCCAGGGAATAACATAAAATTTCAACAAAGCTTCTTGTGGGTTGTTAGCGACTATGTACTAACTGCCACTGGCACAGTTGAATATTCCCCAACATCTGGCACTTCAAATGCTACAGCAATCTTATCAGGAGCTGCTGCACTAATAGCATCAATACACCCCGCCCTTAGTGCAAAAGATGTAAGAGAAATTTTACTAGAATCAGCCGATCGCGATATTTTTCAAGAGTATGGATCAGGCTATAGAGCACTGCATATTCCAGACAATTCTCTTGCATATTTTCGTCAGCAGTATCAAGCAAGAAAAGGGAGTGATTCGCTTTCCACTATACAACATGAACATGTACCAATAATGGCTTACAATCCCCAACTTTGGGGCAAAGGCATCTTAAATATTAAGAATGCCTTATTGTATGCGCACTTTAAAATACTACACCCAGAAATGTCAAAAAATGAGCTGCGCGAAAACCTACTAAGGATTATAAATATCAATCAACAAATACAAGCTAAAAAAATTCAAAAAGTTTTTAAAAATCGAAAAAAATTAACTGCAGAAACAATACTGTCTCGCCCGACTCTTACTGTTAATTTAGTGCTTCTGGATAGAGAATTTCCAGACACAGAAACCTTGACTTATGTGGGAAATCTAAAAAGAAAGTTCCGGGAACAATTTATTCCAGAATTAACCAACGCCCAAAGATTAAAAGAACTAGGAATACAACTACCTGAATATACATTAAGGTCACTAAGAGTTAGAAAAAATTCCGCATCTACGCCCATTTCTCTTTATGAATGGAAACCTTGTAAAACACCCAAAAATGCTTATGGCAGATTAACTGCATTTATTCAGGCCAACAAATACACACTAGATAGTGCATTTCATGATTTATGCCTTAATGAATTTTATATTTGGCATACCCCATATCATTTTGCTGAAAGTATTATTGATACATTTGGAGAGCTATTGTACACCCCATTTGAAGTGAACCGAGTGATCCGTTTATACAGAGATTGGACAGAATCTCATGAACAGTACGTCACAAAACATAGCCACGAACCTGTTACAATTATTGGACTCATTCACGATAGCATTAGAAACAAAGACAGCGTCAACAAACCAGCTGTCACTCAAATTGCAATGCACTTATTTAAAAAAATCCAAGAACACGGAAAAATGAATGATTTTGTAAACATCCAAACATTAGCGTTATTGAAAGATACTATGCAACCTAATGACACAGCCGTTTTGTCTTTTGTTGTTCAAAACAAGTTATTAAGACAAACTTTCAGAGCATATGAGGTGAAATATGATGAAGAAACAGACATGCATAGCTTAGAAACAAAAGAATTATTGGGTAAAGATTTGTTTAGCATAGATACTTTAGAACGCTTTCTAAATGCACAACATTACGTCTGGTAAAAAATGTCACAGACCATGTTTGCCGTAACGTAAAATTGAACTCTTGCTTTTTTAAAAATTAGGAGTACAAAGAAAACAGATGTCTGATTTTGGTTGGGTAATGTTTTCGAAGTCCCCATTTAAATTAAGTCTTATTTTCTTATGTATTTTCTTATCTTTCTTTAACGGTGCAGCGATTTTTTATTCGCACTCATTTTCAAAGCCTTTTATTTCTGTCGACCACGAAGTGTTAAATTTTTTAGAAATCAATACTAAGTTTTCATTTTTTATGCGAATTATCGGGGGATATTTCTTAGGCAAACTTGCTGATAAAATTGGCTTTTTCAAAACAATGAAATTAATCGGTTTAGGATTTATCATCGCTAGTTTTTCCTTGTTATTTTTTGACCCTTTGCATATTTTTGAAAGCGAAATTCTGCTGTGCTTAGTACATGGATTAATGTCTTTTTTGAGGTGGAGCTGTTTTATTCTGCCAGTAATTTATATTTTCCAGCACAATCAAAAAATCAAGCGATTCAGCCATAGCGCTATTGCTTGGACAGCGGTTATTTTTGCTCTGTTTTTCGCTAATTTATGCACGACAATATTTTCAAATACAGATCAGCTTACTTGGTGCATAATATACGGATTAATTGGCTTAATCACCAATGCCATCTACAGTTATGTAGAAATTCTGCCGAGACCAAATCTCCAAAAAACCGATGTAGATCCCATTTCAAAACAAGCATTTTTGCTAGCCTTTCTTTTGTCTGGTTTATGTGCTGTTTGCATTTCGTACCAATACTCTTTTGAACCCTCTGCAAAACCCCTGAAGCAAGTTTAATAAATGGGTGAAGGAGATTTA
>JBAXJB010000020.1:0-27292 GCA_037138055.1 Alphaproteobacteria bacterium
TTTAGTGGAACTTTTAATTGTCGTTTCAGGTATTTCTAATTGTCGCTGATCATCTAGACTGATATTTTTCTTTAAAAACTGCTCTTGCATTGCTCGCATTAGCTTGTCGTTTCTATGTCTCCCCATTCTGCCTTCAAATCTAGTATCAATAATGTTTATTGTGGAATATGTGCTACCATTTGTTTTTTTGCAAACTATTTCCATGAATTCAACGTGATTATTACGATTAAAAGGAGCATAAATAGCCAGCTCATTGATAGAGTTATCTATTGAAAATGCATCGGTAATCAGATCACCAAAAACAAGAGACTCTGATTCTCTGTTCCCTAAATATTTTGAGAACAATACAAACAATTTATCCTCTTGTTTTTTATAAAAGTAGCTTAATTTTAACTGCTTGCATTCTTCTTCAGTAAGATACTCAGGATCTGCTCTAACTATCATTACAGTACCGGCAGGATACTCCTTCTGAATGTCCATAGTTTGCTTAAAAACTGGTTCAGCTTGTGTTGAAAAATAGCGCATCTCAGAATCATTTTTAAACAACTCTGAAAATTTAGTCCGATTAATGCTGGATATTCCAAACATTGTAAAGCGGCAGTGACCAGTCTTTTGGTCTAGCCTAAGCTGCTCTCGTATTAATTCATCATCATCTGCCCCAAAAACATTAACAATCGCAAAAAGACAAATTAAGTATCTTAAATAATTTAAAAAATACATATCAACATCATAAAAATATCTACAATGCATGTATAGTAATTACATAAAGATTTTTCAAGAGAATTTTTAAATTAAATATGAGTCGATTAAATCCATTATTTCGCACCTTCCTAAAATTTTTTCAAAACACTGCCATTGCAGCAAAAATTATGCGATGGTATAACCAGTAGATTGGTCGCATAGCTCAGCGGTAGAGCACTACATTGACATTGTAGGGGTCACAGGTTCAATCCCTGTTGCGACCACCATTTCGTTGTAAATTATGCGCCGCTTTATATTTCTTATTCTATTATTTTCAGTTGCAGGAGGGGTCATATTTTATGCTCCTGGCGGACTTTTGGCGCCATTAAATATAAACAAAAACACCACCTTCATTATTAAAAAAGGCGATTCCACAGTATCAATTGCACATTCTTTGAAAGAACAAAAAATAATTCCACATGCAGTAAGCTTTTTATGTGGGGTAGCGTTTCTCAAGCTAAAAAAGCAATCGCTAAAGCATGGTGAATATCTAGCTGAACCAAAGATTACTTTGTGGAAATTAATGCAGAAAATAGCCAAAGGAGATGTTGTTGTTCACCATATCACCATTCCAGAAGGCCTCACTGTTTATGAAGTTTCCAAAAAACTTGAGGACATTTCAATTTTAGCAGGCACCATTGAAGCGTTACCTTCAGAAGGAACGTTACTACCTGAAACGTATGATTATTATTGGGGAGAGTCGCGGCAACAAGTGTTGCAGCGCATGGAAAAAGCCATGGAAACTCTTAAAAATAAGATATGGGCAATGCACCAGAGCAACTGCACATTAAAAAACTGGGATGAAGTCCTTATTCTTGCTTCAATTGTAGAAAAAGAAACAGGATTACCAGAAGAGCGTGATTTAGTAGCATCGGTCTATTTAAATCGGTTGCAAATAAACATGCCATTACAAGCTGATCCAACCGTCATTTATGCTGTCACTAAAGGGCAAACGTCTTTTTACAGGCCAATTTTCAAAAGCGATCTCGCTACTGATTCACCTTATAATACATATTTAAACAAAGGATTACCTCCCACACCAATTGCATGTCCTGGGGAAGCTAGCATTATGGCAGTATTAAAACCTGCCCAAACAGCTTATTTATATTTTGTAGCAAGTGGCACAGGTGGGCATGAATTCAGTCCTGACTTAAAAGCTCACAATCAAAACGTGAAATCCCTACGGCAAATTGAAAAACAAAAAAAGAGGCAATTATGAATATTAAAAGACGTGGTCTAATGTTTATATTGTCATCACCCTCTGGTGCTGGAAAAACCTCAATTGCTCAGGCA
This sequence comes from Alphaproteobacteria bacterium, assembly GCA_037138055.1. GTDB lineage: Bacteria > Pseudomonadota > Alphaproteobacteria > Paracaedibacterales > CAITNM01 > CAITNM01. Next base: position 2,035 of record JBAXJB010000020.1, read on the forward strand.
TTACTTAAGCAAGATGTACATTTAAAAAATTCTATTTCGGTAACAACCCGACCCAAACGTCCATCTGAAATTGATGGCAAAGACTATTTTTTTATAACTGAAAATAAGTTCAAGGAAATGCTTAACAACGGTGAGCTTTTAGAGCATGCAGAAGTATTTGGACATTTTTATGGCACCCCTAAAGAGTTTGTATTTGAGCAATTGGAAATGGGATTTGATGTTATTTTTGACATTGACTGGCAAGGGACACAACAAATTGCACAGTTAGCACCTAATGATTTAGTAACCGTTTTTATTTTGCCGCCTGATTTACCTACCTTATACGAACGACTAAAAAACAGAGCTGAAGATGATGATGAAACAATCAGCATAAGAATGAACGAAGCAGCATCAGAAATAAGTCACTGGCCCGAATACCATTACGTAATAGTCAATCAAGATTTTGAAAAAAGCCTAGCTCAGATTGCTGCAATACTAACTGCAGAAAGAACCAGGCGCAAACGTCAGATAGGACTTGCTGAGTTTGTAAATCAATTTAGATAAAATAGACAAGCACAGAAATTAATACCATTCTCCAAGCTCTTTTTGTTTTTGTTTGTATTTCCATGCATTTGAACTAATGGTGCCCAATCCATACCACACACTGTAATTCATAAGATATTCTTCCGAATAAGATTCTAAGTCTTCATTTGCTTGAGTGGAAGGCTTAAAGCTAAAAAGTTCATGAGCAATATTTTTTTGCTTAAGCGCTTCATTAAGATTTTTTATACTTTTTTCAAGTTCAAGATAATGAGTCTGATGAAAACTTATTTCTGCTACTGCAGGACGAGAAAAGAGGCCAATTCCATTTTGAATAACATCTTTATCTTCACCAGAAAAGTCACTTAAATTTTCCAACACTGTTTCTAAAGCTTGCTTGTAAGTTAGCGGTTTACCGTCACGAGTGTTGAGATAAGCACACGGATCGTCTAAATCTCGAATATCATCTGCTGCATTAATTGGGCTGAATGTCCCAAAAAAACCTATTAACAATAAGACTAATTTCACAAAAATCCCTAAAGCAACTGTTATGAATTTCAGTGTGCAATAGGGATATTAAAAATAGATTAATAGGCTGAAATGACTTACCCGATTTTAATTTTTCTAGAATCGAATGCATCACGCACAGCTTCACCTGTAAAAATCAGCAAGCTTAAAAGCACAGATATTGAAAAGAATGCAGTTAACCCCAGCCATGGTGCTTGGATATTATTTTTAGCTTGAGTTATTAATTCACCTAATGAAGCAGATCCCGGGGGCAGCCCAAACCCCAAAAAATCAAGGGATGTTAACGTAGCAATAGAACCGTTCAGTATAAATGGCAAATAAGTAATAACTGCCACCATTGCATTGGGCAGCATGTGACGCCATATAATACGGCTGCTTGGAACGCCTAATGCTTCGGCTGCTCGAACATAATCAAGCGTGCGCGTACGGAAAAATTCAGCTCTTACAACGCCAACAAGAGTCATCCACGAAAACGTCAGCATAATTGCTAGTAACCACCAAAAATTTGGCTCAATCATGCTAGAAAGAATAATCAGCAAATACAAAACAGGTAAATTGCTCCAAATTTCAATGAATCGCTGCATCAGTAGATCAAATCGTCCACCGAAATATCCTTGAAGAGAACCTGTGAAAATTCCAATAATTGAAGCTCCTAAAGTAAGCGCCAAACCAAACAAAATAGAAATGCGAAAACCATAAAGAGAGCGAGTAAGAACATCTCGCCCCTGATCATCTGTTCCTAAAAGGTTGTCAACAGTAGGAGGCGATGGTGCTGGTGAATTAAGGGCATAATTAACGGTATTAATACTAAATGGAATTGGCGCCCAAATAATAAAACCATTAGGCTTTATAAGGTTTTGAACAAATGGATCACGGTAGTTTGTTGCCGTTTCAAAGGTTCCACCAAAAGTGGTTTCGGGATAACTTTTAAGCACAGGAAAATAATAGTTTCCCTTATAACTAACCAAAAGTGGTTTCTCATTTGCTATAAATTCTGCACACAAGGTTACTAAAAAAATTCCTACAAAAATTAGAAACGAATAATACCCACGCTTGTTTGCCTTGAACTGATATAAGCGTCTTTGTGTAATTGGGTTCATCATAACTGCCTTTCGTAAAGTAGCTTATGATAGCGGTTTCGGTAATTTTTGGTAAGTCATAACAAACGCATCAAGTGCCGGGGCAGATAATTGAGGATAATACCCCTTACGGATGGACACGAATTCAAAGCCAATTTTTTTATATAATTGTATAGCTGCAATATTTTGGCATTCAACATCTAGAAAAAATTTTTGCCCCTCAGGCGCCTTGGCAATTACCCATTTTAGTAAATATGTCGCTAAGCCCTTTTTTCGTTGGTCCGGGTGCACCCCAATAGTGAGAAAATCTGTGGAATCATCAACTGTATACGTGAATATAAACGCCTGCTTGCCAACATGAAATGCTTCGTATTTGTGGTCACCTAAGTGTTGAGACCAAAGCTCTTCTCGATCAAAGCACACTTTAAACAAAGGTTGAAACCAGGAGGCATCATCCTTGGTAATTGGCTCTGGTTTTGTATTCTGGTGTTCTAACATAATATGGCTCAGGACTACTTACATTTTCAGGGTTTGGATGAAATAAATAATATTGCAACAAGTGGAGAGCTAAATTTTTAGGTACTTGCCCCAGATCTCCACAAATGGATTTTCCTTGGTCTTTTAAAATATTTAGTTCTTGTTCTGTTGCGCAACTAACAAAGCCATCTATTTTTGTAAAATAATCCCCACGAAAACTATCAATAACCGGAATTGCCCCATCAAAAACCCATTGCAAAAGATCAAGAGTATTAGGACAAAAAAGCGCTGAACCATAGCCTATTTTAAGGCCAATTGCGGTTGCTAATTGAATTCGAATGCTGGTAAAAGAGCCAGGTCCTGTTGTTGTAGCAACAACCTTTGGAGGCATAGGTAAAAAATCTTTAATTAAAGACGTTAAAATTCCTGCGTGCGTTTGCCCAGGTTCTAATATTGCAATATGCTCTTTAAATTCACCGTCATGATGCCACGCTAATTGACAAACGCCGGTTGACAAAGAAAAGCCAAGAATAGCCATTAAGATGAACACATGGTATGGTATTGGGGCAAACTCTAGCACAAATAAAGATGAAAGCTGTAATTATTTTGAGCGCGGGACACGGCAAACGTATGAAGAGCGTTTTACCGAAGGTTCTTCACAAAGTTGCTGGCAAACCTATGTTACAGTGGGTGTTAGATGCTGTAAAAATTTTAAATGCGGATCAAGTTATTACAGTCACATCCCCTGAACTTGAAAGTCATGAAATACTAAAAGACACTGATGTTGTTGTGCAAGCTGTTCCCTTAGGTACAGGCGACGCACTTAAGCTTGGGGTGCAGAAACTCAAAAGCAATATTGATAAAGTTTTTTTGCTTTGTGCTGATACACCACTTTTAGACCCTCAAGATATCAAGAAATTAGAACATTCAAAGGCCGATTTAACCGTTATAGGAATGCAGCTTAATGATTTGAGCAAATCGTACGGACGCATAGAATGTAATAGTGAATGTCATCCCGTTGCTATTAGAGAAACAAAACATAATGAAAAGGTTAAAAATATTTCCTTAGGAAATGCAGGTGTTTATGCCTTTAGAGTAGAAATGCTTAAAGAGCTTTTGCCGCATTTAAAAATAAATACAGAATCTGGAGAAATTTATGCGACTGATCTTGTTGAATTGGCGATTACTAAAAGCTATAAAACAGAGTTAGTAATTGCTGATGAAGAAAATTTCCTAGGTGTAAACACTCTTGTAGAACTCTCACAAGCAGAGAAAATAATGCAACACCGCATCAAAACTCAGCACATGCTAAATGGTGTGCAATTTTTATTGCCTGATACAAATTACGTTAACTATGACGCTAAAATAGGCGCAGGCACAATTATTGAGCAAAGTGTTCACATTGGTGAAAATGTTCACATTGCACAAAATGCGAAAATACTAAGCTTTTCATATCTTTCCAATTGCACAATTGAAAGTGCAGCAAGCATTGGCCCATTTGCTCATTTACGCGGCAATGTGGTAATTGAAGAGCGTGCTTCAATAGGAAATTTTGTTGAAGTAAAAGGGTCCACTATAGGCAAAAATGCAAAGGCAAAACACCTAAGTTATATTGGCGATGCAACAGTGGGAGAAGGTGCTAACATTGGTGCAGGAACAATTACTTGCAACTATAACGGATTTGAAAAATTCAAAACCCACATTGGAAAAAATGTTATGATCGGCGCTAACAGCACTCTTGTAGCGCCTGTTATGATTAGTGATGGAGCATACATTGCGGCAGGCAGTGTAATTACAGAAGATGTCGGCCCTGATAACCTAGCTATTTCAAGAACACAACAACGGGAGAAGAATGCATGGGCTTTAAGCTTTCGCGCAAAATACAGCAAAAAATTATCGTAGTTCTTTTTAGTTTTTTAGGAGCAAGTCTTGACGCCGAATTGCTTACTTATTTTAGTGTGCACAATACTGCGCCAAAATATGATGCAAACTCTCAATATTTTGACCACGTAAACCCTAATGCACCAAAGAAAGGCGCCCTAAAGCTTGCAGTTATTGGAACGTATGATGGTTTAAATCCCTTTGCCGTAATGGGCACATCTCCTACTCACATTGCAATTTTTTGTTTTGCAAAATTGCTTGATGAATCACAAGACGAAATTGGAATCAGCTATCCTTATGTAGCAAAAAATTTAGAAATAAGTAGTGATAAAAAAACTATTACTTACCACCTTAGAGAAGAAGCAACGTTTTCTGACGGCACACCAATAACTGCTGAAGATGTTATTTGGAGTTTTAATTTTTTAATAAAAATTAACCCTATGATGAAACAGTATTATCAAGATGTTTCAAAGGTCGTGGAGATAGATCAACACACAGTTAAATTTCACAGCAAAAATCCTGGAAATAAAGAACTCCCTAGAATATTGGGTCAAATATATATATACCCTAGTAAATTTTTCAAAGAACACATGAACGAGAGCGGCGTTATGACCAAGCCATTTCCTTCAAGTGGACCATACAAAATAAGTGTGGCTGACTTTGGGCGCACTCTTGTTTTTGAACGAGTAAAAAATTGGTGGGGAGAAAAAATTCCATCAAACGTTGGCCAGTATAATTTTGACACAATCGAGCTGCAATATTTTCGAGATCAAAACGCTGCATTCCAAAGCTTTTTGGCAGGTAATTCAAATTTATGGCTCGAAGCTTCTGCCAATAAATGGCACACCGCTTACAATATTGCTGCTGTAAAAGATGGAAAAATTATAAAGCGAATTATACCTGGAAGCAGCATTCAAGCTACAAAAGGGTTTGCGTTCAATTTAAGACGTGAAAAATTTCAAGACATTCGCGTTAGAAAAGCTATTTCCATGCTTTTCAACTTTGAAAGTTTAAACAGATCAATGTTCTACAATGAGTATTATCGTTTGAATAGTTATTACGGGAATGCTGATATGGCTCATAATGGCGAACCAACAGGGGAAGAGCTTAATCTTTTACAACCGTATAAAGATAAGCTACCTGCAGAAGTATTTGGGCCCTCTTTTAAGAACCTTGTATACAAAGAAGATATTTTACCCAGAGAAATCTTACAGCAAGCACTAGACTTGCTAAAAGAAGCCGGATGGAAATTGAAAGATCAAAAGCTCACGAATACAAAAGGAGAAGCGTTTGAAATTACTTTTCTATATACAGATGCTATCCTTGAGAAGATTATTTTACACATGCAACGCAACCTAGCCGCTGCCGGCATAGAATTAAAGCCACGACAAGTAGATGCAAGCACCTACACAGAAATGGTTGACCAATTTGATTTTGATATGGTGATGATAGCCATTGCACAAGACCATTCATTGGGCAATGAACAACGAGAATATTTTGGCAGCAAGTCAGCCAGCGTGAAGGGTTCCAAAAACTTAGCAGGCATTAAAAACACTGTGGTAGATGAGTTAATAGAAAAATTAGTCGCAGCTAAAGATTATCAATCAATGTTGAATTGTGCCCATGCTATAGACCGCGTATTATGCTGGAATTATTACATGATTATGAACTGGGATTTTGCGGGATTGCGTGCCGCATATTGGAATAAGTTTGCAATGCCTGAAAAATCACCAAAGTATTCGCCATTCCCAGTGTTAACCTGGTGGGAAAAGCCAGATAGTCAGGAACAAACAATAAAACAAAACCAAGGAATGATTCATAGAATTATGCGCATAATAAAAGGTTGGGTTGCCTAAATGATCAGTTACATTGCACGCCGATTACTACTTGTGATTCCTACTATGCTGGGAATAATGCTGCTCAATTTTATTATTGTACAGGCAGCACCTGGTGGACCTATTCAGCAGGTAATTAGCCAAATGCGTGGTGATGCAAGCGATGTCGATTCAAGGCTTGGTGGTAGCGGTGATCAAATGCAACGAGATCAAACATTTGGTACTGACCAGAGCTACCGAGGCGCACAAGGCATTGATCCTGCATTCATAAAACAACTTGAAAAACAGTTTGGCTTTGATAAGCCTGCCCATGAACGTTTTTTCTTAATGTTAAAAAATTATGCACGTTTTGATTTTGGAAAAAGCTATTTTCGTGACAAATCGGTGATTGAAGTTATAAAAGCAAAACTACCTGTTTCAATATCATTGGGGCTTTGGACAACGCTGCTTGTATACCTTATTTCTATACCTCTAGGAATTCGAAAAGCAGTACATGACGGCAGCAGATTTGATATTATAACCAGTGGAATTGTTGTAGTGGCTTACGCTGTTCCTAGTTTTTTGTTTGCTTTATTTTTGATTGTACTTTTTGCTGGCGGTAGCTTTTTTCAATTCTTCCCCTTGCGAGGATTATTTTCAGATCATTGGTCTGATTTGAGTTTTATGGGAAAAATCACTGATTATTTTTGGCATTTATTTTTACCCCTATTGGCTATGGTAATATCTGGATTTGCAAAACTAACCCTGCTTACTAAAAATTCATTTCTTGAAGAAATAAATAAACAATACGTAACAACGGCACGCGCAAAAGGTTTAGAAGAAAATAAGATTTTATATGGGCATATTTTTCGCAATGCAATGCTAATAGTAATTGCCGGTTTTCCTGCGGCGTTCGTGCATATTTTATTTACATCCAGTCTTTTGATTGAGGTATTGTTTTCTTTAGATGGACTTGGATTACTTGGCTTTGAAGCAGCGCTAAGTCGTGATTATCCGGTTATGTTTGGATGCCTTTATATATTCACATTATTGGGTATGTTTTTGCACCTTATTGGTGACATAATGTACATGATTGTTGATCGAAGAATTGATTTAAATGCAAGCCGTGAATTACAAACTCAATAATTTTTTTAAAGTATTGTGGTTCTTTTTAGTAAGCATGCCCTTAGCTGCTATGGTAGCTTCTGGCACTGTTAAAGAGCATGTGTTGCTAGCTTATAATTCATCACATCATGAAGCTGCAGCACTAATTACAGATCGAAATTTAGGATTCACTCAGTCTGGTGTTTTGGTCCGCAATAATATTGTTATAACTGCAGCGCATGGCATGCAACTGCTGCTAAATGCAAAATACCCAATGAAAGATTTGGGCGCTTATGTGCTGATCACTCCTAAGCAACTTACAGTAACCCTTAGCACCAGCCCCAATCATGAAATCACACATAATGTTGAATATGTACTTTTAGATAGTCGGTATATTCGCTTTGAATCAGGGGATCAGCATAAATTTGATATAGCAATTTTAAAACTATCTGAACCAGTTCAGGACATAACACCTATTAACATTGAAGAAGAGCTTGTGTTAGAGCCAGATATACCCATGCTTGTAATGACTTGGGGCAATGCTGATATTCCTTCACAAAAATTAAAACGTGGGTTTTATTTATATGAATGGAGCCTTTTCTTTCCTAATGTGGACGAAGATGCTTTGGCTAATTTTAGAACTGTAATGTTAAGTTCCATTTTCTTTGATCCAGCAAATGAATTGCCAAAAGAAAAACCTGGAATCAATGAGTCCGAAAGTAAGCAGCGTCGTTATTTTGCTTTAAAAAGCTGGATGAACGACAAACGTCCTTATGGATTAGCGCTTCCTGGCACAAGTGGCGCTCCTGTCTTTGTTGAAACAAAAATTTTGGGAATAAAACGCATTCACTTTTTTGGATTAGTAATGGGATATGCGACTTTAGGTGAAGAAATGGTTCTAATATCAAAAAACAATGAAGATTTCGCAAAAGATCCAAGCAATGCATACAACAAATACCAAACAATTATTACAACCCCCTTTCGCCTGAATATGCAGCCAAGAGCTAATACTAGTGAACAAAAGCACTTTGCGATTGACAGGCGATATTTAAAAATGATCGATGGTCTTTCGAGTGGCGCTATAAGTTAATGAGCATTGTTGCTGGTATTGTTGTCTTTTCATGCACTTGGTGGTTAGTATTTTTCATGCTTGTATCTAGAGGACTGGAAGTTGATGCAAACCCTATGATTGGCACTCCCAAAGGCGCTCCAAAAACATTTTCCTTTAAACAACGTTTTTGGAAAATCACAAAAATAACAAGTGTAATTTATATTGTCCTAGACCTATTACTGCGTCATGATTGCCTGCTATGGATATTGAATTAAAATCGGGACTGTACATTGTCCCCACCCCAATTGGAAATCTTAAAGATATAACTTTAAGAGCGCTTGAATATTTAAAAGCTTGTGATGTTATTTACTGTGAAGATACTCGCGTAACAAGCAAGTTGCTGCAAGCTTATGGCATTAAAAAACCTTTGTTAACATACCATGAGCATAATGCTGAAAAAGCTCGTGAACAGATTATTGAAAAACTTATTCAAGGCGGTAAGGTTTGTCTTGTCAGCGACGCAGGAATGCCGCTTATTTCAGATCCTGGTTATAAACTCATCCATGAAATTCAAGCAAAAAAGCTTTACTACACAGCATTACCTGGTGCTTGCGCGGTTATTTCTGGTTTATGTTTATCGGGCATGCCAACAAACCAATTTTTCTTTGCTGGATTTTTCGAATCAAAGGCAGCTAAAAAATTACAAACTATTCCGGGTACTTTGATTTTTTATGAATCTGCTAGAAGGCTTTTAAAAACTTTAGCATCTATGGCAACCATGTTTGATGACAGACAAGTAGCGGTTGTCCGTGAAATTTCAAAAATCTATGAAGAGTCAGTTTTTGGAACATTTAACGAAGTCATTGAAACGTTTTCAAAACGTAGCTCAATAAAAGGAGAGATTGTTCTTGTCTTAAGCCCTCCTTCTGAAAAAGAAGCGTCACTAGATAACATCAATGAGCAAATCGCTAATCTTATAAAAACTCACTCTATTAAAGACATTGCTGGCATTGTAAGCGCTACCCATGGAATTCCTAAAAAACAAGCCTACGACTTGGCGTTGGAGATAAAAAATACTTGGATGAATGATTGATTTTTAAACATTTTTGATAATGGTTCCATTAACTCCCCTTAGTTTTGCATTGCATACTCTAAAGCCGTTTAAGATGGGCTGCCTTTAGTATTGGCACTTAAAAAACAAGCCTTGGCGATTTTTAATAAAAATGCCTAAACTAACTCATGCACACATACCATTTTCAGGCTCTCAATACACAAGGGCAAAAAATTCGAGGGACTATTCCTGCAAATAGCCGTGAACAGGCATTACAAAGTTTAAAATTAAAACGTCTGCAACCTATTACCTTGCAAGCCCAACGATTTTCTTGGCTGTATAAAAATAGCTCAAATACTTGGACCATTGAATGGGCTAAGGATATGGGATTTTTTCTAAAGCAAGGGCTGTCGCTATTAGAAAGTTTACAAACTAGTAAACTTCGTCTAAATCAACGGCAAAAACAGCTTATTGATATATTACTAGAAGGACTGTACGCAGGAGCAACCCTTTCTCAAATTCTAGCAGATCACCCGTTGTTTCCTAAGATTTTTATCGGACTGTTGAGCGTTTCTGAAGTTACAGGACAATATGCCCAGGCTTTTGAAGATTACGCATTGCTCAGACAAGAAGAGGCTGATTTTTTCAAGCAATTACGAACAAGCCTTCAGTATCCACTTGTTTTAACTATTATTATATTAGGAATGGTTATAGGTTTTAGTGAATTTCTTTTTCCTGTAGCTTTAGAGTTTTTTAGAAATAATAATTTTGAGCAGCACCTAGCGACAACATTATTTATTCACTTCGCAGAAGCTTTGAAAAATATCTTTAATGTGTTTACAAATGTACCTGTCGTGCTTGCAATATTTGCAGCTTTATATTTAGCTTCAAAAATTACAAAACTAAAAACTGTATACTCGTGGCTTTCTCTTAAATGGCCAATATTTGGATCAATTTACCTTGAGACCTTGCAAAGTTTTTATTTAAAAAGTTTTTCAACATTATTACAACGAGGACACCATGTAGTTCAAGCAGCGCACTATAGCGCTGATATTTTACAAAACGCACATTTAAAGAATCAAGCACATAAAATCGAGCACTCCATTAGAAATGAAGGGAATGTAAGCCTCTCGCTCTCAAAGTTTTTAAATCTTCCCAAGCCTTTAGCTGATCTACTATTAATTGGAGAAAAAACATCTCAGATAGCCATATATAGTGACATATGCGCACAAACTCTAAAAAATCATTGCCAACACAAACTCAAAAAAATATTAGCCTGGACGGGGCCAATTTTGGTATCTATCATGGGTATAGTAATGATATGGATGGTTGTTGCCATTGTCGTACCGCTCTATGATCAAATTGCCAGAATGGATTAAAAAAACTGAAGCCACGTCTAATATTTCAGTAAGCATTTATAATGAAAATAGTACTTTTGATGAAGTGAAATTTTACTTTAAAGCTATTTGGAATCGTGTTGCTAATTGGAAAAATTATCCCAGAGACTACATAAACATATGTGAATCTCAAGGTATATTTATTCTTTATCATTTTAAAAATGGTTTATTAGTACACACACAAAATATTTCAGTTTCAGATTATGAATGGAGAGAATACGCTTCACAATATTCAGGCTTGCCAGTTTACTTTATTGTTCAAGGACACGACTGTGAATTTCGCAGTTTACCTACAAACCAAATACGTATATGGGATAGATTTTTTCTTTTTAATCAAATCAGAACAAATGAATTTTGTGCAGAGGATTTGGTTAATCATTATCAACCAAAACAACCAACAGAAAAAGTTGATGTCTTTGTTTCAATTAGAAGCAATGACCAATTAAAACAGATGTTCAAAGCTTTATCATCTATGCGAAATCCCGTTGGCGGGGTTCTTTCATGGGACATTGAGCAAAGCTTAGCTATGAAAAAACATGTGAGCATTTCACGTTCGTTGAGAGCATGGACAGCAATGTTAGTGCCCGTTGATAGCAACACCTCTACAATTTTGATAATGCATCAAGATAAGTTTTTATTACAGCGTGTTATTTCAACTAAAAACACAGGAGATTTAGAGAAAGAATTGCGCTCAACTCTACGATTTTTACAAAGACAAGGCTATAAAGAAGGGCAAGCCGTATCTGTTTTATCATTAGAAAGCAATGCAGTCATCACTGAGTTTTCCAATGCTGAACTTGAACTGATTCCAGTCTCAAAAAGACTTTTAGAAAAAGAAGCGTACAGACCAATAAAACCATTCTTAAATTTTGTCCCGAAATCATTAAGCCAAGCACATCTGGCACATGTATTACCACGATTAGCTATCAAATTTTTAATTCCTATTAGCATGATATTGGTAATTCTTTGGGCTACAGTTCAAATAAAATCATTTTTTCAAGATTATGAGCACAAATGGTTAGGAATAAAATATGAAAAAATTCACAAAAGAACTGTAGGGAAATTTGCTGAACAAGTGCATCTTAGCAACCTATTCATGAACTACATTGATAGTAGCAAACAAAATCCCTCCGTCTTCATTAATAATGTAAATAAAATGCTCAGAGGGAAAACACAAGCATTAGATATAACCTGGAATCAAACTGAACGAGGAACAGAATTACGATTGAGGCTCCCCAACGCGGCAAAAAAAAATCAAGATCTTAAAAAATACATAAATCAAAATTACGAACGAATTTTGGGTGATGTGGTTCTTTCTTGGGATGAGAATGGAAACGACACCATTCTTCTTATTCAACAGCAGGTAGGTCAGCATGGTAATTAATTGGCAATTATGGAATAAGCCAGAAACAGGGGGAATTATTGGATCTCTTGTTTTTCTGCTAGGGTTTTGTTTTTTTACCCTTGTAACAACAGTATCTCATTACAATTTAACACAAGAAGAAATTGCATTAACCTCTTCAAAAATGAATTCTCTTGTCACTAAAATTGAAGCCGTTGAGACTTATGAAAAGCTTGGCCACCAAGAAGCTCAGAAATTTGGCACATTCAAACGGAAAAAATGGATATTGCCATTAACACAAGATCGATTTAATCAATCACTTTACACGCTGCAGAAGCAAGCTAATGTGGAATTTTTATTTATACAACCCAAGCCTTTAAGTGATCCTAAAAATATTACGAAGGCAGAAATTTCCTTAAATCTACAAGTTTTGCGTGATCAAAGCTTTTTTAATTTTTTGCAAAAACTTGAAACGGAACTTCCTGGTATCGTAAAGATCAAAAAGTTTGAGCTGAAACGTACTCGAGAATTAAACTCTCAACTTGCACAAAAAGTTAGCGAAGGAGAAAAAGTTAGTCTTTTTGAGGGCACTATTGAAATAGAAGTGGAATACAAGCAGTTTTGCGAAAAATCCTCTCTTTCAAGTAAGTAGTTTATTTTGTTCAGAGCATTGATTTTTTTTACGCTACTAGTGGTTGTGATTCATTGGGCAACGCCTTCTCTCCGCGCTTCATTAATGATGTCATCAGACGAAGTGAATATTTTAGATAGCATTAATCCAGTTGAAGAAATTGATTCTTTTTTTGAAGCCACAGAAATTCCAAAATTAACCCCCTCGATAATAGAGGATATTTTATTTTTAAGTGCCATTTTGTACATTAATCAGTCTCACTGGACTGTATGGATCAATGAAAAGACCTATACAGCAGAGGATGCAGAAAATGAAACATTAAAAATAACAAAAGTTACCAATAATCATATTGAGTTTGAACTCAAAGATATGACTAAGAAAATCATAAAACTTAGTGTTAACAAGAGCCTTGTAGCAGTCGGGTACCGTATTATTGATGGAGATGCCAGAGTAAAATCTAAACCTGTTTTGCTTTAATAATGCTTTTGTACACCTGAAGGTGTCCCTCGATAAGCTTTTCAATATTGTAAAAAGATATGGCTCTTGACCTGTTAGCAACACCAATGGCTTGTGCTTTTTCAGCATTCAATCCCACCGCAATGTCAATTTTTTGAGTCAGACTTTCTACTATATTATGACTAAACACCCAATCAGAATTACTCAGCACTTCACTTGAAGCTCCAAGATCATTCACGATAACAACTTTGCTCATGCTCATGGCCTCAACTGTGACTCGACCAAAAGCCTCAGGTTTGGTTGTAGGTATAATAACCACATCTGCTCTATTGAAAAAAGGTCGAAGATCTTTTTCATCCACATGAATATGCAGCTTAATAGAAAGCATTTCAGCTTCGTTTTTAAGCTCACTAACCAGCTTGAGGTTTTTACTATCACCCACAAATATCACAACTAGCTGATTCCTGAATACACTTTTACTAGCTGCCTGAAGCAGAATCTGATGACCCTTAATACGAGTAAATCTTCCAACCAACAGAATAACCTTAACATCATCAGTAATCTCTGATTTAAGCCCAAGGGTTTTCTTAGTAGAATTATTAGGTGAAAAATAGTCTGTATTAATACCCGATGGAATTTTTACACAGCATGCTTCTGGATAATAATCTAACACATGATTTTCCATGTATTGAGATGCAACAATCACAGGATTACCGAAAGCCATGACTCTATTATAATGCCACTTTAGAAAATTTTGACTGTAAGCCCCGTGGTAGGTTGTTAAAAAATGAGCATTCATCGCTTTTGCAGCAAAGTATGCGCTCCAAGCAGGGGCACGCGACCTTGCATGAATAATATTAATATGATTATCCGCAATAATTGTCTTTAATTTTTTTGCATTAGAAAACATCAAGTAAGGATTTTTAGTATTTAAAGGCAAATAAATATGCATAACATTTGGGTGTAACTTTTTTGTCATAAGCCCACCTGCGCTTGCGATAAAGCTGCCAAAACCTTGCTCAGCAAGAGCATTCGCTACAAGCAAGGTTGTTTGTTCAACGCCACCAGCATGAAAGGCGGGTAAAACTTGTAGTATCGAGCCCATAAGTTTTTCGAGTATCAATTCTTCGTTAATTTTTATATGATAACCTCAAAATATAAAAGTTTTTAACGTAATTTTTATTTAAATGCGATTTATTGTTTTAATTATAATTTTATCCCCCTTTCTTTGGGGTCGTGTGGCTCCTATACAGCAGCCCCCTATTGCTGCTCCTATACAGCAACAACCTAATATGACTTCCACACAACAGCCACCTGAGACATATATTACCTTAAACGCCCAAAAAGGCTGCTCAGTTCATGTCGCAGCATGGCTCTCGCCCAGCTGCACTCATTGTGCTGAATATTTTTCTGCTGATATTTCCAAAATTACAGCAATGCCTGGTTTTTGTCTTGATCTACATTTTTTTCCTCATCTCTATTTATTAGACAAGCCAGTTTCAATTTTAATTTGGAGTCAAGGATCTGATAATGCTTACAAAATTGCAGAGATGTTTTTTAAAAACCAAAGCAAATGGCTTGATATTTCCGCCTCTAGAGAAAAACAAAAGGATAGAGAAGAAGACCTTCAAAGCTATATAAAAGAGTTGGAAAATGACACACCTAAAAGCGCAGAAGAATCTGAAAAAATTAGGAAAATAAAAAATTACCTTGTCGCAAATGATCCTTTTTTGTATGTAAAAATGTTTGCCCTAAATCACTTCAGTATCGATCATTTGGAACATTATTTACCCAAAGGTGATGTCGACTTAATTAGCACATTAAGCATGTCTTTAGTCAAGGATCTGCCAAGACGTGATGGCGCTGCTGTAAATTTTTCACCGGCTTTCACAAATTTAGACGGTCAACTAATTCCCGATGGAAAATTATCTCACGGAATTCTAACCCCAAGTGTCGCGGAAGATATGCTCAAGGCGGCGGGTCAGTTTTTTCCTAAAGCAGAAGACACAAAATCTAAAAAGAAATTTGCCACAAAATCTAAAAAAGAAATTAAGATTGACGATGAGATTCAATATGCCGACGATGATCTTGGGGAAGATACAGAAGCAGAAAAATATGATGATCCTGAAAACGATATGGATCTAGAAGACACAAATCAGTATATCGCAGACCAAACGACAGAACATTCTAAGAAAATTGAAAAAATTCTGGACAAAGTGGCTGAGGACATGGCGAATGAAGACAGTGAGAGCTATCAGCACATTTTAAGCAACTAACAAATCCTTGCATAAATTCTGAACTTCACCTATTATGTGCGGTAGTTATGCAGGAGGTTTTATGGCTCGAGTTACTGTTGAAGATTGTATCGAAAAAGTTCCAAATAGATTTGATTTAGTTGCGTTTGCAGCAAAAAGAGGCAGAGAAATTTCAGCAGGCGCCAGCATAACTGTAGCCCGAGATAATGATAAAAATCCTGTCATAGCACTTCGTGAAATTGCAGAAGGAAATCTTAATCTTAAAAATATTGAAGAGGGCATAATTAAAGCCTTACAACGCGCAGTTCTAACTGATGAGCTAGACGTGGAAATTGATGGCGATTTACTTGAAGTTATGCAAGATGCTAGTCAATGGCATAAAGACGAACCAACTCCAAAAACAAAAGATATTGAATATATCGACGACGACACTATCGAAGATTAATCAAAAACTGGTTAGACTATAGGAATGTAATTCTAAGAGTATTGCTGTGAAAGCAATCACGAGTAAACCTGTAGTTCGTCAATTTGAACTTGTTGAAAAGCTTAAGCGGTATCACCCAAATACCAATGAAGACTTAGTAAACAAAGCTTATGTATTTTGTATGAAAGTACATGGGCAACAGTTTCGTGAATCTGGCGACCCATATTTCTATCACCCCTTAGAAGTAGCTAACATTCTAGCCGATATGAGGCTGGATCACTATTATATTGTAACAGCATTACTTCATGATGCCATTGAAGACACCCTCACAACTTATGCCGAAATTGAGGTCATGTTTGGCACTGAAATTGCGAAGTTAGTTGACGGAGTCACAAAGCTTTCGCAACTTGAACTGCAGTCATCTTCATCACCCCAGGCTGAAAATTTTAGAAAATTATTTTTGGCAATGTCTAACGACCTTCGCGTGCTTTTGGTCAAACTTGCTGATCGTGTGCACAATATGCGTACACTATATTTCATCAAAGACCCAGAAAGACGCAAACGAATAGCTAGAGAAACTCTTGAAATTTATGCTCCCTTAGCCAGTCGAATCGGCATTACAAAATTCAAAGATGAGCTCCAAAATTATGCTTTTGAGCATCTACACCCAGATGATCATACTAATGTCATGGAACAATTAGCAAATATGCCTCAAACACAGCAACTTATTGAAAATATTAACATTGATATCACAAAAGTTCTAGAAAATGGAAGTTTAAAGGTTCAGGTTTTTGGACGAGAAAAAACCCCATACTCAATTTGGAAAAAAATTCAAAAACGCAATATTACTTTTGAACAACTATCAGATTTAATGGCTTTTCGAATCATAGTTACCAATCTGCAAGAGTGTTATCAAGCACTTGGGCTTATTCACAGCTCTTATATTATGGTTCCGGGACGCTTTAAAGATTATATAAGCACTCCAAAAGCCAATGGCTATCAATCTCTGCACACGACATTAATTGGACCATACAATCAAAAAATTGAAATTCAGATTCGTACACAAGAAATGCATGAAGTTTGTGAATTCGGTGTTGCTGCTCATTGGCACTATAAACAGAAAACTAAAGACAAAGAATCTATTAATTTTCATGAAGGCACTCAGTATAGCTGGGTAAGAAACCTTTTAGAAATATTAGAGCACGCAGACAATCCTGATGAATTTTTAGAGCACACCAAGCTTGAGATGTTTCATGATCAAGTGTTTTGTTTCACTCCAAAAGGAGAAGTTATTGCCTTACCTAAAAGCGCTAGCGTACTTGATTTTGCATATGCAATACATGGTGAGGTTGGCAACAAAGCAATCAGCGCAAAAATTAATGGAAAGCAAGTCCCTCTGCGCACAGAGATTAATAACGGTGATCAAATTGAGATCATCACATCAAGACAACAGCACCCATCTCTCGGCTGGGAAAAATATGTCATTACAGGTAAGGCAAAAGCTCAAATTCGCAAATTCATTCGCGCAAAAAAACGTGATCAATTTTTAGAGCTAGGAAAAACTCTTCTAACTAAATCATTACAAAAAGAAGGATGCAACTTTGATGAGCGAATTTTAACCCAAAATATAAAAGAAGGTCAGTTCAGCAACGTTGAAGATATTTTAGTTAGCCTCGGAGAAGGCACTACAAGCATTAAAGATATTGTTAAATTTTTCAAACCTCAAACTACATCGACATTTGATGAAGAAACAATAAAACTGAAACCACAAAAAACTGCAGAAACTTTTTCAAAAATTCCTATCAAAGGTTTGATTCCGGGGATGGCCATTCATTATGCAGGATGCTGTCACCCAATTCTTGGTGACAAAATTATAGGGGTTGTAAATACCGGAAAAGGAATAACAATTCACACAAATGACTGTCATCAATTAGCTTTAATACCATCAGAAAGCGGATTTCTTGACTTAAGCTGGAACGAAGATAACAATGAAGACATCTTCGTCGGTCGGTTAAAAATCATATTCACCAACAAACAAGGCGCGTTGGCCTCAATTACAAGCGCTATTAGTAAATGTGGGGCTGATATTAATAACTTAAAAATTATACATAGAAGCATAGATTTTTGGGAAATCATTACTGATATCGGCGTGCACGATAAAGATCAGCTGCAAAATATACAAGCCAGCCTTCGTACCTTAAGTCTTGTTAGTCAGGTTGACAGACAATGATTTTAGGAATTGGATGTGATATTTGTGATATTCGGCGCATTGAAAAGCTTATTGAAACTCAGGGAGTGAAATTTTTAAAACGCGTTTTTACAACTTCTGAACAGGAACGATTACAAAAAAGAGCAGAATCCACTGCTGGCTTTGCAAAAGTATTTGCAGCTAAAGAATCGTTAGTGAAAGCTTTGGGCAATAGTACAGATATCTCGTGGCAAGACATTGAAGTAATTAAAAATCCTCATGGTCGTCCAGAATTTATATTACATGGAGCTGCCCATGAAATGGCAGAAAAATTAGCAGAAGGTCCTTATCAATTAAAACTAAGCTTAAGTGACGAACCACCGTATGCTTTAGCGTATGTTATTTTTTGTAAAATTCTTTAACCTACCTTTAACTGGTTATAATATATATTGAACATATGGGAAAAACTTGTTACTTATGCTAGATTTTCCTGGTGCGGCAACGTTCGTGTGAGTTTAATCCCTTGGCTCAGTTTACATCCTTGGGAGCTGTCCCTGGCAAAACCGTGGTTTTGTTATATGGCACCCACTTGGCATTTTAGCCACGAGAGGATCATTCGCTCCACGGCGTTGGCGGCACCTTTTATTTTTAGGTGATTGAGTGACAATTTTAACTCGTTTTCAAGGCAACGCAGCTGTTATTCAGTTAAATCGACCTCAACAATACAATGCGACAAACCTAGAAACTATTCAGGAAATATCTCAATTTTTATTAGCGTGTTCTGGGAATACTCACGTAAAAAAAATTATTATCACCTCAGATCACCCTAAAGCTTTTTGTGCAGGCGGAGATATACGCGCCGCTCATGATGCACTAAAAAATAATAATGCTAGTCTCGGCTCTATTTTTTTTGATGAAGAATACAAGTTAATTTACAATTTAGCTACCTGCCAAAAACCAATTATTTCTCTTGTGAATGGCTTATGTTTTGGAGGAGGCATGGGACTTTCTATGCACAACCAATACCGTATTATTACAGAAAATGCAGTTTTGGGCATGCCTGAAACCATTATTGGATTCTTCCCGGATGTCGCCGCCAGCTTTCGGTTTGCACAATTTCCAAAACCTTGGGCTAATTTTTATGGGCTTACAGGAAACACAATCTCAAATTCCCATGCTTTAAAATGGAATATGGCTGACTATTTTGTTCGCTCGGAATTTCTCCCTGATTTATTAAATAATTTATGCACCAACGATTCACCCGAAGACACCATCAAACAATTCAGTCAATCAGCTCCTAATGAATATGTTTTTGGAACGGATTGGGTGTGTGATGTTTTTTCATTGGATCTGAGCTGTATCTTTAAAAATTTAGAAAATCATGCACATCATGAAGCCAAGAAGACTCTTCATGATTTAAAATCTCGATCTCCCTTAAGTCTACTTGTAACCCACAAATTACTTGAAATGTCTCCATTTCTTGATTTGAAAAAAGCACTAACGCTTGATCATGTAATTGCTATGAATTTTTTAAAAAATCCTGATTTCCAAGAAGGAATCCGTGCCCAAGTTATAGACAAGGATAAAAACCCTAAGTGGAAGTATGAATTCAGCAATATTAGCGACGACATGATAAGATGTTTTTTTACACCTACTTTCTTAGATTGTAATTTTGCTGTTGCTGCTTCGCAAAATCTTGTGAATTAGCGAAATTCAATGTACACTTAAGGTGTTGGTATTTTTGTGATTTACTTTTTATCGTGCTAAATATTTTCTCTGTTTTATCTTTCCTTACGATAACAACCACCGGTTGGGTCCGGTAGCAGTTAATCATCTTTTAAATTTTAAGTTCAATAATTTTCAAGGAGAAACGCATGTTTCGTAAAATGCCTTTTATTTTGATGGCAACTATAGCAGCCATTATCTTTTTAGACCCCTTTTTATCGATGTCTTTAAAGCAGGGGCTCTATGCAGTTAGCCTAAGTATTAAATCAACGATTGTACTTCTTCTCCCCTTCATTATTTTTGGATTATTATTCAAGGCAACCGTCACGCTTTCTAGTGGAGCGACTAAAATCATTGGAATGATTTTAGTGCTAGCATGTTGTTCTAATTTTATTTCTACATTTCTTAGTCACTATGTAGGAATTTGGATATACCACTTTGATTTATCAATGATATCTCCAAAAGAAACTTCTGAGTTAAATCCTTTATGGTCTTTAACTTTACCAAAACTTATTGCAAATGATAAAGCTATGTTTGCTGGCATTATATTAGGCATTGTTGCCTCGAAAATTTGCCCTTTTCCCGCTCATAAAATTGCAGCAAAAGTAGATCAATGGATCGGCCTGCTTCTTAAAGGATTTGTGTATTTGATTCCATTTTTTGTTGTAGGCTTTGTAGTAAAATTACAATTTGATGGCGTTGTTGGAACGATTATAAAAGACTATTCGGCAATCTTTTTAGTGATTGCCTTGGCACAATTTAGCTATATTTTCTTAGCTTACTTTTTACTAAACAGCTGCAAATTAAAGGCTTTCATAAACAGCATAAAAAATATGATTCCTGCTGCTATTAGTGGATTTAGCACCATGTCAAGCGCTGCAAGCATGCCACTTACAATTATAGGAGCTGAAAATAGCGCTAAGAACAAAGATTTGGCGCGCTCTGTTATTCCTGCCACAGTAAATATTCACCTTATTGGTGATTGCTTTGCGATTCCTATTCTTGCTTATGCAGTACTAAAAAGCTTTGGTATGGCAGAACCATCTTTATTGAGTTACCTTACTTTCTCTCTCTATTTTGTCATTGCGAAATTTTCTGTAGCAGCAATTCCAGGTGGGGGCATTTTAGTTATGCTTCCAATACTAGAAGCTTATTTAGGCTTCAATGCAGAAATGATGTCGCTTATTACAGCTCTTTACGTATTATTTGACCCTGTCATAACCTGTGCAAACGTTTTAGGTAATGGAGCATTTGCCAAGCTGATAGATCGCTGCAATGAAAAATAGAGTTAATTATTTTCAAAACAACTTAATTTTTTGAGAATTTGATTTCTAATTTGCTCTGTTCAAAGCTATTTTTTTATTGAATAATATGTATTAGTACTTTATTGAGAAGTGTTCGTGTCGCGTATATCGATTAAAAATATCAATTTCTCTGAGAAAAAAGTTATTGTTAGGCTTGACCTCAACTTGCCGTTAAAAGACGGTCAAATTCAAGATGTTACACGTATTACACGAATTATTCCTACCTTAAAAACGATTCTTGCGACCAATCCAAAATATATAGTTATATTGTCTCATTTGGGACGCCCAAAACCAAAACCACAAACTCAGTGGGATAAAAATGATAGCCTTGAACCAATCGCTAGTGCTTTGCAGGAATTGCTCGGACATTCGGTTATTTTTTCAAATAAACAAATTGGACCAGACCTATATCAAGAACTCAATACACTTCCGAATGGCTCAGTACTAATGGCTGAAAATATTCGCTTTTACAGTGGAGAAGAAGAAAATTCGAATGATTTTTCTAAACAATTAAGTCAATTGGGCGACATGTTTATAAACGACGCATTTTCTTGCTGTCATCGCGTACACGCATCAGTAGTTGGCATCACAAAATATTTACCATCTTATGCTGGTCTTTGTCTTGATAAAGAATTAAGCGTATTGGAAAGCATTTTAGTAAATCCAAAACGACCAGTGGTAGGCATTGTTGCAGGCAGCAAGGTATCTACAAAAATTGATCTATTATTGAATCTTTTAAATAAGCTAGATTATTTGTTCGTAGGCGGAGGCATGGCCAATACTCTTTTATGCGCTCAAGGATATAAAATGGGGGGATCATTTGTTGAAAATGATCGATTAGGCATTGCCGAGGCAGTTTTGCAGAAAGCAAAAAGTAGTAGGTGTGAGTTATTGCTACCGATTGATGTAGTAGTCGCTAAAAAACTAGAACCAAACATATCTACCCAAGTTGTTAGTATTGATATGATTGATGCTGATCAAGCTATGTATGATATTGGACCTAAAACATTAGAACGTCTGCAAAATATCCTAAAACTATGCAAAACAGTTTTATGGAATGGTCCAGTTGGAGTATATGAAGTTTCACCTTTTGATCAAGGATCCAACATCATTGCAAAATCCATTGCACAGCGCACTCAAATAGGAAAAATTATTAGCGTAGCTGGGGGAGGCGATACAATCGCAGTTGTTGGAGAGAACAGTGTCGATTTCACATATGTATCGACGGCAGGAGGAGCGTTTTTAGAATGGCTTGAAGGCAAAGTATTGCCTGGCGTTGAAGCCTTGGAATCTATAAATGAGCAAAAATTAGTACCTTAATGGAAAAATAAATGATCTACTCATGTTTTGAAAATTTTGAATGCTGATGCATTAAAGCCATTTCGTGAGCAGAACAACCAAAGTGATGACCAATTTCATTAATTAACACATGATGTATTAATGCTTTTACATCCTCTTCATTCTCAACAGCATGACGTATTAAGGGACAGCGATACAAATAAATAATATCTGGTTTCTTAGAGCGTGTTTTTTTCTTTAAAGGCAAAGGTATGCCCTGGTACAGCCCTAACAAATCATATCTGTCTGTCATGGATAATTCAGCTAAAACATTATGTTCTGCAAAATTTTTCACTTCTATTACAAAATTTTTCAAATGTGAGCGAAAAGATTTTGGTAATTTTTGCAAACTTTCATAAGCAAAATCATATATCTCAGCAACAGCTGGCATGCGTAAAACACAAATTTCATTTTTTTCCATGTAAGCCCTTTTTTATTCTATGGAAGCCATGGTTTAATAGTTAAGTTGTAACCTATAAAAGTTAATAAAAAGCGAAGGGTAAAAAATGTTATCCATAAATTTTAAAAAAATTTTATTTTATGCAGTCAGTTGTCTTTTTTTTAGTGGTTGCGAATCCGTTAAATCTGCGGTTGGCATAAAACAATCAAAGGTTTGGCTTGAAAAAATTAATTTCAAAGCTGCTGCAAATGCAAATAATTCAGCCCCAATTAAAGTTGATGTAGTCATTGCTTATAAAGAAGAGCTTGCAACAGAAATCGGAAAATTGGATGCAAATACGTATTTTCAAAAAGCAAAAAAACTGAAATCAGATGCAGGTGACGATTTAGAAATATTTCCCATTGCGGTTCTTCCTGATTCATCAGCCAGTCTAGATATTACTCCGTCTAATAGTGGTGGCATTGTTGCGATAATGTTCGCAAGATATGACAGTCCGGGAGATCACCGAACAAATGTAAGCGCAGATTATGAAATTCAAGTAGACCTCAATAAAAATGATTTAAAAATAACAACAATTAAGAAAGGATGATTTTTATATTTTGACATATAATTAACATTCTTAATCTTAATATTCTTTTTTATTGCATTATTTTTTAATATAGGCTAAGTTGCAGATGAAATTTTAGGTTCCGATTCCGCGCCTACCTAATATGTGGTAGGGTTATTTGGCGAATTCCAAAAACTTTTTAAAGCGTTATCTGTTCACCATGTTGCTGCTCAAGAGCTAGCTTATGGATAAATTTCTGTCCACTTATTGTGGTTTATAGATAAACGTTTTTTTATGGAGTTTTAAATGAATACATTTAATGAACTGGGATTACCAGATTCAATTACACAGTCACTTACACGCATGGGCTTAGTAAAGCCTACAGAAATTCAAGCACAAACAATACCCTTAGCGCTTGAAGGCAATGATATTTTAGGATCAGCACAAACTGGTACAGGAAAAACAATGGCTTTTACGTTGCCATTGGTAAATCACTTGCTTAATAATCCAAATGCTACAGCGCTTGTATTAGCGCCTATACGTGAAATTGCTCAACAGGTTATGAATGCTTTGAAAAGTCTAGTAGGCGATTCAAGAGATTTCAACACAGCTCTTATTATTGGTGGTGAACCTTACCCTAAGCAGCTTATGCAGCTAAAGTCTCGCCCAAGAGTTGTTATAGGAACACCAGGCCGTATAATTGATCACTTAGAGCGTGGCACTTTACGAGTTGATAACCTAGAATGTTTAGTGCTTGATGAAACTGACCGTATGTTTGATATGGGGTTTGGTATTCAGCTTGATCACATCATTTCTAAGTTACCGACCAAACGTCAAACGATGATGTTTTCAGCGACAATTCCACCAGCTATTGAAAAGCTAGCAGGAAAATACCTGAATCAACCAAAGCGCGTAGCGGTAGGTTCGGCAACATTGCCAATTCCTAAGATCAAACAAGAAATTGTTAATATTAGTGAAAAAGATAAGTACAAGCGTCTTTTACAAGAGATTGAGCAACGTGACGGTACAATAATTGTGTTTGTAAAAACAAAAATGAATGCTGACCGTTTGGCAGAAGCGCTTCGTAAAGAAGATCATTCAGCATCAGCTATTCATGGTGACTTGCGTCAACATCAACGTGAGAAGGTAATTCGTTCATTTCGTCTAGGTAAGTGCCGAGTTATGGTTGCTACCGATATTGCTGCTCGTGGGTTAGATATTCCTCACTTGATGCACGTTATCAATTATGATGTGCCTCCATGCCCTGAAGATTATATTCACCGTATTGGCAGAACAGGTCGCGCAGGCGCTGAAGGATTTGCTTTGTGTTTTGTTACATCACAAGATGCAAAAAAGTGGAATGCTATTGAGAGATACATGAATCCTAAAGCTCACGAAGGATCAAACCGTAATTCTGGTTCAGGTTCAGGAAGCGGCTTTGGTCGATCATCACGATCTGGGTCTGGTGATTTTGGGGGGCAACATCCTTTCGCAAATAATGACAGAAGGAAACCATTCGCAGGTAAAAGTTCTGGTGAATCCAGAGGCGGAGCAAGAAGCGGTGGCTTTGGTGGCGCAAGAAGTGGTGGTTTCGGAAGTTCCGATGGCGTAAGCAGAGGCGGAGCAAGAAGCGGTGGTTTCGGTGGCGGTGGCTCTAGAGGCGGCGGCTTCGGTGGAGCAAGCAGAGGCGGCTCACGAAGCAGTAGCTTTGGTGACGCACCAGCTGGTGAAGCTGGCGGCGGCGAAT
>JBAXJB010000021.1:0-26059 GCA_037138055.1 Alphaproteobacteria bacterium
AACTCCTTCTGCTTGAAGTCTACCCCTTTTTATTTAGTTTGTTAACAGTTCCTAGCACTTTAATGCGGAAATCATGGGAATATGTCATTGATAAGTTTAAGTTACAATTTCCTTAAAATTATACCTAATTTATGTGTAGCTGGCTATATCGCAAATTCGTTAGCAAAGAACCCGGATACGTAGGCGCAGAAGATGGCGTGAAGCTTCCTAAGTTCTTTAAGCTAAATTGTAAAAAGAATCCCATGTCTGGCTTTAAGTCACGGTCTCGATAATGGCTTCTAAACACGCTAAATTTCGTTTCAAAACAATCATCTTGATAGGTTAGTCCTGCAAACGTAGCCAACACGCCCTTTTGAAAACGTTTTAGGTTGCGAATCTGCGCAACAGAAACTTTCCAATTTTCATTGATTTCAGAGCTTAGCTGCCAGTTGACTTGAGAAATCATTGACGTTGAATCATTCAAACCACGCTTTGCATGCACATATGATGCGTCTAATTTAAGCATAGGCTTACCAAAGCTAGATCCCCATTCATTATATCGAGGTTTCATGTTGTTTCGCATAAACGCGCCACGCATGAAAATAACCCACCATTCATTAGGTTGATAGAGCACTCTTGAAATGTAATCTGACGCAAGGCGTCCTTCCCCCTGATTCTTGCCAACAACGGCTTTGTGATCAAAACGGTAGCTTTGCCCCATAAAAATAGAAGCACGCTGCTGTTGCCCCCAACGCATGTGATTATCTACACCTAAAACCCCACGCTGACCTGCATCAACTAAATCAATACCATCAAAGCGATTTGGCAGAAAAATAGATGTGTCATCAAGGGTAAATACTCTTGAGTCTTCATTGGGCAAACGCTTACGATTTAAGTTTTGCGGCGCTAATGCTACTAACCCACGAGGTTCTAAAATCCAATCGATACGGTCATAAGTTGATAATAGTGGATATCGCCAATCAACAGCTGCCTGCGGGAACAACCTGCTTTCAACGTGATTATCGTACTTATGCTGCTTTTCAACTACAGGTTGATCAGGGTTATAATGCTGCGACATGTACGCATCGCCACGAGTTGAAAGAGAGGTTTTAAAAAGATGACCATTTGATGTGGTGTACGGCAGGTTCCATGTCACACTACTTGATGCACGGTAGGTTTGCTTTCCTGTTTGCGTAAGAATAGGGCGTTTTCTTAAAATGCTTAAGAAGCTTGAATCCCAAACTAAATGACTGCCGTTAGAAAATTGTTCTGTTTGGTAGCGATAGCGAGCATGAGGTAAAACAACCGGTGTTGTTTTTGGCGTATCTGTCTGAAATGCTTGAGTTTTTACCGTTCCATAACCACTATTGCCAAAGTGCTCAAAATTAACAGTAGATGTTAAGTTTTTTGAACGACTAAATGTACTGGATTGCTTATTCAGCCTGTATCTAGATAAATATGTTGTATCGCTTGCTCGGTTTAAATCCACACTCAAACGATTACGGTCGGTCATGTGCCAAAGCATTGCTCCTGAGACATTCCATCGGCTCTTTTTTGGAATAGTTGTGTATGCATTCTTTTTTTTCTCATTGTGACGCATTCGTGTGTAGCTACCACCAAGTGACAGCTCACCATCTCTAAAGCGTCGACGGTATTCCGTTGCCAGCAAAGGATTTTGTTTCGCCATAATCATAGGCGTGATCGTTAGATCCTGATCTTTTGCCGTAAACAAATAAGGTAATGTCATTGAAAAACCAAGGTCTTTGCTCATGCCAAATGTCGGTGACAGCAAGCCATCTTTTTGTTTAACCGATGGATCGGGGTGGGAAAAATAGGGCATATAGAAAATCTTTACACCTTTAAACACAAGAAAAACTTGACGATATTTTATAAGCTTTTCGGCTTGGTCATGTTCAACACTTTCCGCTTCAAGCTTCCAAGTTACGGAACCATCTGTGCATTGCTTACAGGGAGAATAATCTGCATCTAAAAAAACAGTGGAATTGCCTTCTTTTCGGGTAGCAGACTTTGCATTTAGGCGCGCAGCATCTTGCGTAAAGACATGCATGCCTTCTAAAAAACCTGTATTAAAATGAGAATCTAATTCCAAGTGATCAGCGGTTAACACGTCGCCATTAGGTTCGGTTAATTCAACAGCACCATAAGCTGTAATTTTATCCGTTAGTCGATTGTAGTGCAGCGCATCGCAGTTTAAACGCCTTTGAGTGCCATCATCCAAATGCTGCACCACTGAAACATGTCCTTTAACCCACAGGTCATAGGTTTTTTGATTCCAAGTAGCGTCATCACCACGCAAATACAAAGGCTGTGCAGCCCCCAAGCATGAGCACGATACAAAAAACAATATCAGTAATCTAAAAAACAAGAAATTTTGCACTTTTTTTATTGTTATAGTGCCAAGTTTTTTAACCATTGCCTATGGCCTTTTCAAGTATTCTTTGCGATTCATTCTATTTTCTTTATACTGAATTATAAAAATTTAATAAAAGTTTATCATATGCACAGTGTATTAGTAACCGGAGGCAATCGAGGCATAGGCGCCGCCATTTGCATATGTTTAAAAGAACTGGGGTATAACGTTATTGGTTCATACAATGCAAACCACGAACAAGCGGCGGCATTTTCAAAAAAATACGATATTCCCTTTTACAGCTTTGATTTAGCAAATCCTGAAATTACGGAACAAAAAATTCAAGAGATACTTAAAAACCATGGACCCATTGATTGCTTAGTACACAATGCTGGCATTACTAATGATGGCTTTTTTCATAAAATGACATTAGAGCGTTGGCAAAATGTTTTGCAAACTAACCTTTTATCATGCTTTCAAGTTACGCATCCGTTAATTCAAGGCATGCGAGAGCGCAGCTTTGGAAGATTGGTTTATGTGACATCTGTGAATGCTTTAAAAGGGCAAATTGGCCAAACAAACTATTGCGCTGCAAAGGCGGGGCTAATAGGTTTTGTCAAAGCCCTAGCTTTAGAAAATGCTAATAAAAATATTACAGTGAATGCCATTGCACCTGGGTACACTGAAACTGACATGGTTTCAGCAATGAATGAATCGGTGCTTTCACAAATAGTTGAAACAATTCCTGCCAAACGTTTAGCCAAACCTGAAGAAATTGCAGACAGTGTTGCTTTTCTTTTAAGCGACAAGGCAAGTTATATAACGGGCACAACCCTACACATCAACGGTGGCATGTATTAACAACTAACGGTTCATAGGCGTCACTTGCATCTGAATGGGCAAAAATTTGCCCCATTTTTATATCAAAAAACCACAAATGAACAATCAGTTCTTTCTTCGCCACTTTTTCTTTAATCCAAGGAAAAGTCATGCAATTTTGATAAGATTTTTTTAAAGCTAACTTTGCATATTCATCAGCATCAAGCGTGCTAGAATCTTCAGTTTTAATAAGCGAAACCCAGTTTGTTATAAAGTCATTTTGGCTAGATTCACAAGTGCTTAGTAGCGCTTTAATGCCACCACATTGACTATGCCCCAATAAAACCAAATGCTTCACTTTTAAAAAGCTTACGCCAAATTCTAATGCTGCGCTGGTGCCATGGTGCATTTCGTCCTTTTCATAAGGTGGGACAATGTTCGCAACGTTACGCACTATGAATAAATCACCCGGATCACATTGCAAAATCAACGCTGGATCAACCCGCGAATCACAACAGGCAATAATCATCATTTCCGGTTTTTGCCCGTACTTTGAAAGATATTGCATAACAGATGTATCACCGTGGGCGTATTTATCCCTGAAGGATTCATACCCTTTAAGAATTTTATTTAGGCTTTTTTCCATCTTTGAAACCTATCTCTTCTACCGTGCCAAAGGTTTATACTTTATGCGCGTTGGTTGATCAGCATCAGTACCTAAACGGCGATGACGATCTTCTTCATATGACTGATAGTTTCCTTCAAACCAAACCACTTGGCTGTCACCTTCGAAAGCCAAAATGTGTGTAGCAATACGGTCAAGGAAGAAACGATCATGGGTAATTACAATCGCGCAACCCGCGAAGCTAAGCAGGCCTTCTTCTAAGGAACGTAAAGTTTCTACATCTAAATCGTTGGTAGGTTCGTCTAGTAGTAATACGTTCGCGCCGCTCTTTAGCATTTTTGCTAAGTGCACACGGTTACGTTCACCACCTGAAAGCTGCCCGACTTTTTTCTGTTGATCAGCCCCTTTGAAATTGAACAGGCCGCAATAAGCACGGCTAGGCATTTTGCGTTTACCTAGTTCAACTTCGTCATGGCCATTGGAAATTTCTTCCCAAACGCTTTTGTTCGCATCTAGCGTGTCACGAGATTGATCCACGTAACCCATTACAACCGTGTCACCAATTCTCATTTCGCCTTGGTCAGGTTTTTCTTGCCCTGTTAACATGCGGAATAAAGTAGTTTTACCAGCACCGTTTGGCCCAATAACGCCGACAATGCCGCCCTTTGGTAAGTTGAAATTCAAATTTTCAATTAATAATCTGTCGCCAAAACCTTTGCTAAGGGCATTTGCTTCAATAACCAAATCACCTAAACGTGGTCCTGGTGGGATGCTAATTGATCCATCACCCGTACCACGGTCAAAATCCTGTGCCAATAATTCTTCGTAAGAACTAATACGTGCTTTGCTTTTAGCCTGACGCGCTTTAGGTGATTGGCGAATCCATTCTAATTCTCGTTCAAGTTCTTTTTGGCGTGATGTTTCTTGTTTTTGTTCAACTAGCAATCGCTTTTGCTTTTGTTCAAGCCAATTTGAGTAGTTGCCTTCGTAAGGAATGCCTTGTCCGCGGTCAAGTTCAAGAATCCAGCCAACCACATTATCAAGGAAATAACGGTCATGGGTGATAAGCACCACAGTACCTTTGTATTCCTGCAAGTGGCGATCAAGCCACGCGACACTTTCGGCATCTAAATGGTTTGTAGGCTCGTCTAAAAGTAGCAAATCTGGTTTTTGAAGCAGCAATCTGCACAATGCAATACGGCGCTTTTCACCACCAGAAAGCTTATCAACACGAGCATCACTTGGTGGACAACGCAAAGCATCCATAGCGATTTCAATTTGACGATCTAGGTCCCAGGCATCTAGCGTATCGATTCGATCTTGCAATTCACCTTGGCGTGCTAACAATGTATTCATTGCATCGTCATCCATTGGTTCTGCAAATTTCATGTTGATTTCTTCGTATTCCTTCATCAGCTCAGTTACTTCACCAAGGCCTTCTTTGATGTTTGATAGAACATCCAAATTAGTATCAAGCTGAGGTTCCTGCGGTAAATAACCAATTTTTACACCATCTGCGGCCCAGGCTTCACCTTGATAGTCTTTATCTAGCTGCGCCATAATTTTTAGAAGGGTTGTTTTACCAGAACCATTGGGTCCAATGATACCAATTTTGGCACCAGGGAAAAATGAAAGCCAAACATCTTTTAGCACCTGCTTACCACCTGGGTAGCTTTTAGACAAAGATTTCATTACATAAATATATTGATACGACATTTTTAAAATACCTTTTATTTTGAGCCATATTGGCGCAAATGCTGGTGTTGTTCAAGCAAGTTATGCGGTTTTTTCTTTCAACCTGCAAAATGCGATTGGTTAACACTTTATTAGTAATTCGCATGCCACATTTGGTTTGTAAACTTCAACCAACAGGGAATCTTGATGCTAAAAAACATGGCTATACTGGGAATATTACTGATCGGAAAAATTACCGCTGCAGAAATAGTAGATGTAGAAGTGGCCGATCCGTACGATCAACTTATTGAACAATTGCAAAAACTAAAAACAGCTGGCGTTGCTTTTTCTGAATGTGCCAAGCTTTTTGAGCACCCTATTGATAGAACAGATGCTATAATGCACGCACTAATACACGAAAAAGATGGCACTCTAGATTCTTCAAATTCCGCAGCTTTGCTATATTTTCTAGAACATAATCACAGAAAAAGTAAATTTAGAAGTCACTATGAACCAGATAATTTATGGACTCTTTCAACTACTCAAATAGAATCACTTTTAAGCGAATATTTAATAAGTGCGTGGGCAAGCAATTTTAATGAAAAGATGTGTTTATTAGCACTAGAACAAACAGCAGCTCAAAACTTACAACCTGGAAAATACTTGGCTAACGCAGTAATGAGAAAATTCAATGACACAATTATTTGCAAATTATTGTCTTTGCCAAAAGCAACAGAAATAACAGATAGAGATTTAGGCCTTGTTTTATATTTTTCAATTCCACTAGAAGACAGACAAAGCTTTGCGAGCTTTTCTTCAGCAGCTAGTATTGAAGGAACGTTTGAACTGTATTACGCAAGACTGCAAGAGAAATGCACATCAACTCAAGTTCTTGAGTTTTATGCAGAAACAATAAAAAGTAAGAAAATTTTCCCACGCAATCCTGGTCAATATGAATGCGATGGATGGTAAATAGATACTTCAACTCCACTAAATGAGTGTGGGGTTGGAACTTAAACACAAAAATTATCCCACCGAAACTTTTGCTTTGTCAAAAATTTCCTTTAGCACGTCGGCATCGTTAATATACTCACGTACTTCTTGAGATGTTTTTAAATCTTCTGCTCGTGACCGGCAAAGCATTGCGAAATTCTTATAGCTTTTTCGCCCTTTCATAAAGTCTTTGTGTGTGTCATGCAGGGTTGCCAAATTAGCATATTCTTTTTGCATATAGTAAGCAGCGGCCAGCTGCACTAACGCGGTTTCTTTTAGAGCATCATCTTCTTTTTCTTTCAAAGATGATAAGTAGTCTTTCAGGCTATCAACAACATTAGCGTAGTCTTCCATGGCTATATATACATCTGCAATAACCCTTTTATTTTCTTTTGTGGGATGGTGCTTTAGCCACTTAATAGTTTCTACGTGATTCTTTCTCATGAAATCAGCGCGCGCTAAAATGCTTCCTGCTCTTTTTTGCTGCTCGCCTTCGATTGAATGGAATATTTTAGACAAAAGAGCGATTGCTTCTTCGGGTTTTGCATTTTGCACATAAAGACCACCAACCTTTAACTGCCATTCAATTTTTTTCTCATTATTTGAGGTTTTTTGAAATAATTCAGTTAGTAGCTCTGCTTCTTGGTCTAGTAAATCTAGACGTTCATACTGATAAGCAACACGCTCGGCAATTTTTTCATAATTGGGATGATGTTCAATAGTTGCTTTATATTTACGAAACAGCCCAATAATTTTAACTGGTGAAACGCTCTCGTTTTCTAGCATAAAGAACTTTTCAACATAATTTTTCAAAAGCTGGTTTAACCCTAACGTTGCATCGAATTTCTTAAACCGCTGCACCAGGTCTTGTAAAATTTCGATAATCTTTACAAGATTATTTTTCTTTTCTAGCTTTTCAATAAGCTTTAAGCAGATTTTTACTTCAATATCATTTCCACGAGACTGCATACGTAACATATCAAGCTCTTTGATAATATCATCAATCGGTGCCCCACCATGTTTATAAAGGTAAGTTTCTAGACAAGCTTCCGTTTGAAATTCATTCGGAACAGAATAGTTCATTGCATTTTTTGCGATTGAGTCAAGCAATTTACACCCCTCGTCCTTATCCTCACACGCAAACACATACATTGCATGGTAGAAACCCATTACAGCTTTTGCTAGTTCAGACTGAGGAGAGATAGAATCTTGAATAAGCTTCACAAGCTTCATTTGCTGAGTTTCAAACAAATAAGGGACTAACTTTACCAAAATATAATCTCTTAAATTCAGCGGGTAATTTTGAAGAATAAAAACAGATTCCTCACCAAATGAAACTTTCTCACCTAGTTGGCTTTTAGATAAATTACGCCAAAAATCAATTTCTGATACATTGGGTAATTGCTCTAGTGTTTTTAGGCTTTCTTGATAATCTTGTGATAAAAACTGCGCATACCCTAAGATTAGCTGATAAAATAGCGAGCGCTTAATTTTGGGGACTTCCTTACCCAGCAGTAAAATTGTTTGTTTTGATTCTTCACCTTCACATAGTGCAAGTTCTACCCATGCTTGCCTTAGCAAATGCAATGATCTATTTTTTTTGTTCCTAAGAGCCTTATCAGCAAGAAGGAACCTAAATTCAGACGTAAAATCCCCAGAACGAATAAAAGTTAAATCTGGTTTTAAAGTGCCACGTCCTTCTAAGCATTTTTGCGAAGGCAACATCGGATTACGAGCAGGATAGTATGCGGTGTCTTTTCCCTGTTTTTCTAGAATAATTTGGTCACTTTTAAAATATAGGCAAACACCTTGTACAGATTCATACACATCAACATAATCTGACTCTAAAGCATCAAGTCCCGTATCTGGCTGATTTGTTGGAATTATATTTAGTTCCTCGCCAGTTGGCATATCCAATTTTACCGAGGAAGCGTTGCCGGTGTTTAGAATACGAAAACGCCCAAGATCTTGATGATCAAAAGAAACTTGATTGGGGTTGGGGTCATTTTTTATTAAATGAACAGAAATAGCATTAAGCACCCAACCTTTTTCTGTTTTCATTATCATAGGAATCATTTCTGTAGAAATATCTAAAGAAAAAATAATGCATGGTCTGGATGATTTTACATTTTTGATTTGTTCAATTGAAAGAAATCCCGCGGGACATTCTGCTGGTTTTGGTAAAAGAAGATCTGGTGCGGATGCGCCTACATCCCAAACCATGTACCATTTCCCGCGCAAAGAAAAAATTGCCAAGCTACTATCGCCAGAGCAATTTAACTGCAAATACCTTGCATTCCCTATATCTGCGCAAGAAACGCTTGCAGATGGGGCTCCAGCGTTAATATTTAGGCAGCAAACGCTAAAAAGTATAAAAAAAAGCTTGGCAATCAAGAAATGAACCATTAATGTGTAAAATACGCAAAGGCGTAAGTGTTAATCGCATATCTAAAAGTATAAGAGCGATTACAAATTTTTCCAAACGTTATCAGTGGTATTCAAGAAACAATGAAAATGCATCATATGCGTAAGCCCCGTATTAAAGGGCGCCCAACAAGACCATCAGGCCAACAAGAGAAACCTTATACGGGCACAAATGAAATTGGCCGTGTTGATTCAAGATGTCGACATAACGTACAGTTTCTTAGGCAATTTATTGATAAGTTTAATAATTTTGCTCGCGAATCTATAACATCTGGTGATAGAGTGTCAGCGGAAGGCTTTTATCAACACGCTGATCATTATCAGCGTATATTGAATGAACGCCAGCAAGATCGATTAATAGCTGAAAAAACACAACGTGAAATCGTGGAGGGCCAAAATGAATCCCGAAATGTTTACCCAATCGATGCAGCAAGTGCTCCAGACAGCCCAGTTGCAAGCACAGAAGAACCAGCACCAGCAGTTAAGCGTGTGGCACGTCCTGCACGCACTCCTAGAATCGTCGAATAGCTTAGGTTCTAGGCTTTTAGAAAAGGTCGGGGCAAATTTAAAAAGCTTTCAAGAAGCTTGCACCTTGGAAATTCAACGCCACCCTAAGGTTTCAGGTGCAGCTGATCAAATGTATTTGTCATCTGAGCTTGCACAAACGCTTGAACTTGCACAAGAAAACTCTAAAAAAATTAAAGATAAATATACCAGCGTAGACATGGTCATGCTGGCTTTAAGTGTGACCTCCCCCACTAAAGAATTTTTTGAAAAACAAAACATTTCACCATCAAAACTTAACACTATAGTTAACGACATGCGAAAGGGCCAAAGTATGGATACCCAAACAGCCGATGAAAATTTAGAATCACTTGATCGCTATGCAAAAGACTTAACTGAAGTCGCTCGTAAAGGAAAGCTAGACCCTGTTATAGGTCGTGACGAAGAAATACGCCGTACTATTCAAGTACTAACACGCCGCACCAAAAACAACCCTGTTCTGATTGGTGAACCAGGTGTAGGTAAGACCGCCATTGTCGAAGGACTTGCCTTGCGTATAGTTAACGGAGACGTGCCAGAATCTATGAAAAACACTAGGTTAATGGCTTTAGATCTTGGCGCTTTACTTGCTGGTGCTAAATTCCGCGGTGATTTTGAAGAAAGACTCAAAGCAGTTTTGAATGAAATCACTAAAGCAGAAGGTGATGTGATTTTATTTATTGATGAATTACATACTCTAGTCGGTGCTGGAAAAACCGATGGTGCAATGGATGCATCGAACATGTTAAAACCAGCCTTGGCGCGTGGTGATTTGCATTGTATTGGCGCCACCACATTAGATGAATACCGACTGCACATTGAAAAAGACCCTGCTCTGGCTCGTAGATTCCAGCCAGTTATGGTTGAAGAACCTAGCGTTGAAGATAGTATTTCAATTCTGCGAGGGTTAAAGGAAAAGTACGAATTGCACCACGGCATTCGCATCAGCGATAGCGCGATTGTGGCATCTTGTACCTATTCAAACCGATACATTAGCGACCGCTTCCTGCCCGATAAAGCCATTGACCTAATGGACGAAGCAGCCAGCCGTTTGCGCATGATTGTAGATTCAAAACCTGAAGATATTGATGAACTAGACAGGCGTATCATTCAGCTGAAAATTGAACGTGAAGCCTTAAAAAAAGAAACTGACACTGCTTCAAAAGATCGTCTTGAAAAATTAGAAAAAGAGCTTTCTGAATTGGAAGAAAAATCACGCACTCTTTCGGCAATTTGGCAGCATGATAAAAAATCCATTGCTGAGAATCGGCGATTAAAAGCAGAAATTGATAAACTAAAGTCCGACGCTGAAATTGCTCAACGACGTGGTGACTTAGCCAAAGCTAGTGAAATTATGTATGGCCGTTTACCAACTCTGCAAGCCAACCTTGATGCATTGCAAACAACTGACAATAAGGTTGGAATGCAAGAACAAATTACCGCAGAAGATATTGCTTTAGTAGTGGCACGCTGGACAGGCATTCCCGTTGAGAAAATGTTGGAAAGCGAAAAGTCAAAACTTTTAAAAATTGAAGAACACCTTCACAGGCGCGTGATAGGTCAGGAAGATGCAATTAACGCTATTGGTAATGCAGTGCGTCGTTCCAGGGCAGGATTGCAAGATCCAAACCGCCCAATGGGATCATTCCTTTTCTTAGGGCCAACTGGCGTAGGAAAAACTGAAGTGTGCAAAGCCTTGGCTGAGTTTTTGTTTGATGATGAATCAAACCTAGTTCGCATTGATATGTCGGAATACATGGAAAAGCACAGCGTTGCCCGGCTTATTGGCGCCCCTCCTGGATATATAGGTTATGAACAAGGCGGAGAGCTTACCGAAGCAGTTCGTCGTCGCCCTTATGCCGTGATTTTGTTTGACGAAGTTGAAAAAGCCCACCGGGATGTTTTCAATATTCTTCTTCAAGTTTTGGATGATGGTCATTTGACTGATTCCCAGGGGAGAAAAGTTGATTTCAAAAATTCAATTATCATTCTGACTTCTAACCTTGGGTCAGATGCGTTTATTCACCAGCCAGAAAACGAAAGCGTTATTGTTCCTAAGGTACGTGACCAAGTAATGCTGTCGGTACGTGAAGCGTTCCGTCCTGAGTTTTTAAACCGTTTAGATGAAATCCTCATTTTCAACCGCCTGCAAAAAGCTGACATGGAAAAGATTGTTGAAATTCAATTAAAGCAACTAGCAAAACGCCTTGAAGATAGGCAATTGATTTTAACCTGGGAACCATCCGCCACGGCGTGGCTAGCTAATCAGGGTTATGACCCCGTTTATGGTGCGCGCCCTTTAAAGCGTGTTATTCAAAAATCGGTACAAGACCCATTAGCCTTAAAAATTCTAGAGGGCACCTTGAAAAGTGGTGAACAGTTGATTTTAACCCAAAAGAATGATGCACTAGAGATAAAATAAAGCTCGGCACAACAGGCTGCTTGATGATGTTATTCACTGGATTGCCACGCTCAACACCGTCATCACGAGCCACAAAGTGGTCGTGGTGATCCAGTGCAATTAATCATTAGAATGAGGAACTCATGAAAAATTACTTGGCACTTTTAGGCGTTGTAGGCGCTGTAATATTGAGCTTTGCCCTGCACAGCCTAGGAACTATTTTAGTGCCATTTATTACTGGCATTATTGGTGCATATATCCTGAACCATCCGGTCACTGCCCTTTCAAAAATAAAAGTCCCCCGCGGGTTCGGCGCCCTACTCATGATTCTTGGTGTGCTATTCTTATTGGGCACATTAATGATGGTAGCCGTTCCTTTTTTACAAAAAGAATTCATTCTTCTGTCAAAAAATATGCCGGCTCTGGTGCAGCATTTCTATAGTCTGATAAACCCCGTGCTTGATTTTGCCGCAGAACGCCTGCCTCCTGAAGATATTGCCCAAATAAAAACCCAGATCAGCGGACAATTCGGAAACGTCATGACTTGGATGGTGCAATTTATTATCAACGTTTTAAGCAACGGTCTGGCTTTGGCGAACGTTGTTTCCATGGTGGTGTTAACGCCTGTGGTCATGTTCTACATTTTAAAAGATTGGCCAAGCTTTATTGAAACAACACGGTCACTTTTGCCTAAAAAAAGCGCGGCTAAAATTATTCATTACAGCCAAGTGATTGACCAAAATCTTTCAAGCTATGCAAAAGGACAAATGCTGGTTTGCCTTATTTTGGCTGTGCTCTATTCAGTTGGACTGCTGACTGTTGGGCTTAAAAATGCCGTGTTCGTTGGCATATTTACCGGATGCATTTCATTTATTCCCTACATTGGGGCGTTGATTGGTTTTCTTTTGAGCACACTTATCCACCTGAGCGGTAACGATACGTGGAACCCCTTAATTTCCATTGGGCTAGTATTTTTAATTGTGCAAGCAATTGAAGGCAATTTCCTAACACCACGCTTTGTGGGTGGGCGCATTGGTGTGCACCCGGTTTGGATTTTGTTTAGTTTGCTTGCCGGCGCCACCTGGTTTGGCTTCTTCGGCATTGTGTTAGCACTACCCGCAGCAGCGATTATTAGCACCGTTGTGCGGGCCGTGTGGAAAGAATGTAAGTAGTTACACTTCTTGGGTAAGTCCTATTGCGGTTGCAATATCAGTAACGGGCCTGCCTTCCATAAGCTCTAACAAAAATTCAGAATAGCGTTCATGAGCAACTCCATGTCCTCCGTTATGCCAAAAAGTGTTAAAAGAATGACCTGCTGTTTTTAATGCAGTTGAGAATGCTCTGGCATCGTTTGCTGAACATCTGATATCCACTTTTCCATGCACCAACGTAAGGGGCGCTGACAATGTCGGGCCCACTAAATGCAAAGGCATGAAAGATCTACGAAATGTTTCTAAGTCCATTGTTCCTAGAATAGCCTCTCTATTTGACCAAGATACTAAGCCACTATCTACACAGGCAGCATCAGCTACAATTGATTGAAAATTAAATAATTTAGGTAGACCTGCTTCTTCATGCAAATAATCCCAACGCAAAGCAAAAGAAGCAGCAACAAACCCACCGTAACTATGACCGTACAAGTGTACCTGTTCTTGGTTTGGAATTAAGCTTTTGCCTATAGCATCATGAAAAATATGCAATAATTGGTGTAAGTTTTTACGACCCATTTCACCAATGCCTTTGGAATAATGCTTCCAACCATGACCAGTGCGAAGGCTTTCTTGGGGAAGAATAACAGACCAACCCGCTTGGGTGAAGGCTTTAACAAAAGGTGAATACCCGCCTGTGTAAGTACCTTCTGGCCCACCTTCCATCATAACAATGGTTTTATTATTTGATGTGCCTGGTTCTGGTGGTGCATAGAAATATGGAATAGGTTCGCCTTCAATATCAACTTTCTGAATCTGTAATGGTTGATGAAACTGATCTTCATTACAAAGTGACCAGATTTTCGAAAAAACACCATTAAGATCAACTCTACATTTCAAAAAAACATTTTCAGGAAAACCAACAAATAATTTATCAAGATGTCCATGTTCATTTATGTTAAGCGATTCGATTGATATTGAACGATCAGCATAATGTTTTCCTTGCCTTCTCCAATAATCATGAAGCTCCTCACGATAATGATCATATTCTACTTTAAGGATTGGGGCGCCGGATGTTGGAAAATGCCAGTAAAGCTTTCCTTCGCTATAATTTTGCAATGCCAAAATTTCACGGGGATTTTTAGCAGAAGTCTTAAATTCTCCACAAATAAGCTGAATAGAAAAATTATTCACGTTTGTAGGTTCAAATTCGCCTTCCGAATTAAGCCATTCTAGCGTTAAGCCAGTGTCTGTATAGGAATGTCGGTAAACATGATCAGCACAACTTACACTTAATATTTGTGCAGGATACTGTCCTTCGTGCAAAAGTTTCCAATTTCCATTTTGAATTGTCCAATATTGCGCAATCAGCGTTGCGAGTAGTGTATACCTTGCAAATAATAAATTTCCTGCTTCATTAAAGGCTAGTTCACACCAACGTAACCCTAAGGGATGAGCAGGTAACGCTTCTTCTAAGGTTAAACTTTCTAAATTAATTTTCTTTGCGTATGGATTACCGTCTATTCCTTTATAATTTACAAGCAAACCATCTGTTCTAATGCTATCTGCCCTTGCTGTGAATAGTTCAATTTGTTCACAAGCAGCTGTTTGTAAACGCCTAAATACAACAGCCCTTTCGACAGAAACATTTAATGGATCAGTCAAAAATGCTAAAACTTTTTCTTTTTCGACGTATTTAATATTACAAGCGTGCCCAGGATATAAAGCTTGAATTTTTTGCATATGTTCATCATGTGAGTATATCCAGTCATCTTCAGAGATAAATTTCCAGTTCGTGTAATCAAATTCCCAGCATAAAATTTCATCTGTTTTTTCAGGATTTTTAGCCCTAAACTGCATAATTTTTTCATACGGTTTATATTCGGTAAAATATAATTCTGGCCCTTCTGGCTGTAATAATTTAAGAGAAACACCTGCTTCAGCAGAGCCGTTAATATGAAAAAGCTGACATTCATCATCTCGTATCTGACACCAAACAGTATAAGAAAATTTATCATAGGCATGCATTCCAACTAATAAAGACACCCCCTTAATCTCACCAAATTTTTCTGTAAGCGCTACTGAACAATGATTTATGATATCTTCAGCACTTTGAACAAATGATGGTGGTCCTGCCGATGCTGTTGGCGCGCCAGCAGAGCCTCCTCTCGTGATAACGGCAAAAGCATCATATGAAAAAAATAAGAAAGCAAGAAGTAAACAAAGCCAATTTTTAAGCATTTTATTCTGAAATGTATTGAATGTACTTTTTTAGCATAATAAAAAACCCAATTCAAAACAAAACACAGCGATTATTAGTACCGTTGTGCGGGCAGTATGGAAAGAATGTAAGTAAGACCCTCTAGCTGAAAAATTCTTCAAACACTATGATGGTTCTTTAACAGGAGGTTTTTACATGAAAAAAATAACTGGTTTTTTTATTTTTGGTTTTTTAAGCATTTTCAATATTCTAGATGCGACTGACACAGAATACGATCAATTGCGCACATACCTAAAAACAAGGTTCAAGACAGAAACGTATATACGCATAGGTGCTGATTTTGCTGTTGATCCAAGAACAGTTTCTAATTTCGTAAGTGGAAAGACCAGTAAATCCCCTGCACTCCTAAATAAAGCTAAAACAACTTATCCAAATATTTTTCAACAAGCTGTGCCCGTTTATCATGTTGCAGTTGCTCCTTTAGTTCCTCAGATACCTAACGTACTTCCAATTATCGACCAATTACCCGTTGTTCAACAACCAGTAGCATTGGCTCTCAGTCAGCACCTCTCATTGCCAAATTTAATAGCAGGCTCAAAGTATGTAATTTCGATGGTTCCTATGAACAGCTCAGGCGATAGTTACCACATTCTAGCATACCTGATCCTTAGCTTGTCTCATCAAAAAATAGTCCCAGACATACTGCTAACTTATGATGGTCCAGCTGAAATTAGAGATATTGAATCAAAAATGAATTCCTACACACAGGTACAAAGAACAATACACTTTGCCCAAGTATTAGGATACGGAAAATATTTCAAAACAGCATTTGTTGACACAGGAAATTGTCAACGCGAAAACAATCGTCAAAGCAAGTTAGAACAGTACTTAGGCAAAACTGAATATACGCATTATATAGACCAAAAAGCTCTTACAACAATAATTGCAGAGCATTTTAGATCCTTTGGCAAAGACAATACCACCCAAAGATTGCGAGACGGTTTTAATAAATATTCTCCGCAATACCTTAGTCAGACTGCATGCAAGCAACTTGTGAAAAAGGCACGGGATGAAGTTCAGCGTATAGGCGCTAATCCAAATCCTCTTGTTGTTATGCATGTCCGTTACTCATCAAAAGCAAATGAAAAGCAAAACATGGAAGATGGTGCCATTGGCAAATTAAGCA
This sequence comes from Alphaproteobacteria bacterium, assembly GCA_037138055.1. Classification (GTDB taxonomy): domain Bacteria; phylum Pseudomonadota; class Alphaproteobacteria; order Paracaedibacterales; family CAITNM01; genus CAITNM01. Next base: position 16,385 of record JBAXJB010000021.1, read on the forward strand.
ATTACGTTAAATCAAAAGGCTATAACGTATGGTTCATTTTTACAGATGGTAGAAAAAGCGGATCATTTAAAAGTTTAGGTGCAAATAGAACAGACCCCTTCCTTTTATCACAACAGACAACAAAGATAACGGTAAGTACTTTCATTTACAACTTTTACTGAATCTTAGAACGCTGCCTAATTTAAGAGGCATAATTGGTAATACCAGTGGCACACTAGACCTTGCTGGCTTTCTTGGGCATAACGTATATAACCTTCACAATGTGCAGCAAGCCTTTGATTACCAGTCTTGTCGCATTCTGATTCAATCTAGCTTTTTAACAGTAGAAAGATTAAATTTTGATTTGTTAGAAATTGCACTTAGGGATCATCAAGGAAAATTAGGTGAGTTTAGTGATGCTACAGCCCAAGTACATTTGCCGCGTTTAAATAACTGGATGACAGGATTTCAAAGAGTTGACGCAAGAGTAGCTACTTCTCGATCAACAATTAATTCCTACAATGCAGGATATCGCGAGCTCTTTTTTGTTAAAAAACTTCTTGGAAATTTGTTTGATCCCTTACAAAGCTTGCTATCAACAATCGCTTATTTACAAGGAATAGAACCTACAATAAAAATTGAAGTATAAAATGAACTAACCCCACCTTTATTTCAGGTGGGGTTAGCTGTTTCTTAAAGTGTTTTTAGCCAATCTTTGGCAGCCTGACTAACTTTTTCATCAGCTAAAGCGATACCATAAATTTCTGTTTTACGAGCATTATCTTCCCCGTACATATCATCAAGTACTTCATTCCAAAGCTTTAAGATTGTATCAGAAGACTCTGATCCTACTTTATTCAAAATTCCATAAATGCGATCATGCCAGTAAGCATCTATTGCTTTGTCTAACCACGCTACAGATGCAGGCGTTAACCCTACTTCTTCAAGGCCTTTGCCTTCAGCGAAACCTTGTTCAAATTTTTTGGTGCGCAAATGGGCATATTTTCTGCCATACACTCCATTGATTAGTTGCATACACCTTTCACCAAGGGTAATGCCAAATGCAGATGCTGGATTATTGCCAAGATTACTGCTAATCTCCGCGACCAAATTAGCCCATTTTTTTTCGAATTCAGCTTTGAGTTCCACAGTAGAATTATTCTTCCACTCTGATTCAAACGCTGCATATTGTTTTAATTCTTCAGGGGTGAATATGTCTTTAACCCAAGAATGTTCAAGTTGTTGTGTCATTTGATATACCTCTATCAATTTAATTACTGTTTTCCAAGGAATAGATTTATCAACACCACAATCAGATATTATGCTTTGTAATGTATTGCTTGCTTCAATTAATGCTGTTGCTTTCTTTTGCAAGAATTGTGACTGCACCGTGAAATGCTCAACCACGTCAACACTACTGGCAAGCAAAGCTTTGATTTGAGATAATTCAAAACCAAAGAATTTCAACGCTAAAATCTGCTGGAGTTTTAATAAATCCGCTTCAGAGTACAGACGATAGCCATTACCCAGACGCAAACTAGGCTTCAAGAGATTGAGTTTGTCGTAGTAATGCAACGTTTGCACCGACACTTTTGTAAGTTTGCTTAGATCTTTTACGTACCAATGGGTCATCGATCTGCCTCCTTAATTTTTAAGATAAGGTATATAGCAACTATAGGCTCAAGAGGTTTTTTTAATTCAATTAAAAAACTCTCCCCACAGAGCCATTCCAGTATTTAAAGGAAACCAAGTATCCTGATTTGATAGAATGATGATGCCAATTTCGTTAGACGGTATAAACCCAATAAATGAGCGAACTCCATTAATTGCACCAGAATGAAAAATCAAGTCTTTGTCTGGCATATCTTTCACCTTAAGAATACGCCACCCAAGAGCATAAGCTGATTCTATATTTTTCTCATCAACAGGTAACCTTAACTGCCATTTAAAAATTTCCCGATTTGACCTGACTTTTGTAAGCATACGCTGTAAAGTTGAGTTGGAAATGAGGTCTGGCCTATAACCAAAGCAAAGCTTATAGATCTCGATCATTCCATTAAGGGACGCAAAAATTCCAGCAGAGGCAGGAACGGTTTTGGGATAATAAGGTGGTAATGACAGTGCCGTTATCTTATCCACTCCATTAACCGTTTTTTTAGAATGAGGATAGGCCAGTTCTTGGTCTGCATCTACTGATAGCTTTATCTCACTTGTGCCAAGGGCAGTGCACAAATTATCTATGGATTTTTCTAAACTTAATTTTTTTTTGTTCAACGCTTCTTCAACCAAGCTAAAAATAGCATTACTGTAAAAATAACTATTCCCGGGTTTGCTTTTGGGTTGCATTTTCTTCAACACATTAAAAAGTTTTTGGCGAGAGAATCCTTGTTCAATTTCAGTATCACCACGAAGTTGATAACCTGTTGTGTGGCTCATAATATGAATCAAATTTATGGGCGCTTTTATGTAGGGTAGCGTGAATTTTTCATCAAAACTTAAAAGCCCCTGATCAACCATTAGAGCTATTGCTATTGCTGAAACAGGCTTCGAAGATGAAGCCAACGGAAATAAGGTATGTTCGGTAATAGGACCCGTGTTTCCTTTTTGATGACCAAACGTTGTTTTGTAAATAACCTGGCCTTTGTACAAAATTGCAATTGCTCCACCTTGCAGGCCAACCTTTTGAGATTCAATATTACCTATAAAATTCTTAAGTTTTGACAACACTTGTTGGGAAGAATCAGTTGCTGCAAAAGACGATGCAACCCAAAACAGCAGCAGCAAACGAAGAAAGGTCATTAGAAATTTATTCATATAACTACGACAGCGTCCAATGAAACGTCACCCGTGACTGAACGCTGGTTAAGAGTTCATTAGAAATAATTTGAGAACCTTCAATAATATCTTCAATGGGTAGTCCTTCGCCCCACAGAATAACCGGGTCACCAACTTTAGCATCAGGACAAGAACGTAAATCAATTGCGGCCATATCCATAGAAATGCGACCAACCAAATGGCACTTTTTCCCATTTACCAAAACTGGGGTATGAGGAGGCAATGACCTTAAATACCCATCTCCATAGCCAATGGCAATCACCCCAACGTTCATGGACTCATCACACTGGTAGGTGCCACTATAGCCCACAAATGAATTGCTTGGACGTTTGCGCACCGAAATCAAACGAGTTTGCAACGTCATGACTGGTTTTAAATTAAAATCGCTAGCCTTTTTGTTTTTAATGGGGGACACACCGTACAAGCAAATCCCTGGACGAATAACATCATAATGACTTTGGGGATAAGCAAATATTGCAGCTGAGTTCGAAAGGCTTTTTGGACCTTCCCAGCTTTTTGCTAATTCAGCAAATGCGCGAAGCTGAATATCATTTAGGGGATGATTAACATCATCAGCACAGCCCATGTGAGACATAAGCCCTATCGGTTGTTTAATAGATGAGCAATCTTTTAATACACGTAACGCGTGGGGCACATCACCTACAGCAAAACCAAGGCGTCCCATGCCTGTATCAACCTTTAACCAAGTTACAAGGGGTCGCGGTAAGCTTAAGCCTTTTAGCCATTCTAATTGGATAGTATCGTGAAAAACTACATGAAACTGTTGGCATGCTGCGATAAGTAATTCATCGGGCTCAAAAACCCCTTCCATAAGGGTAATTGGGCATTTGACACCAATTTTTCTAAGGGCAAGCGCTTCTTCGATTGAAGCCACACCTAAATTATCAACATGACGTTCTAGCCGTGTTGCGGTAGAGCGAATTCCATGCCCAAAAGCATTGGCTTTCACCATGGCAATTAATGGTTTAGAAGGTGCTGCGGCCTTAATTTGCGCCAAATTATGCAGCAAATTTTCAGATGATAAAACAGCTATTGCCCCACGGCTCATGATAAAATTCTAATTTTGAAGCTACAAGTTTAATATAGGAAACCTTGAAGACGAATACTACTGTCGTCATTCAAGGCTTACCAAATTATTTAGTGCGGACAAGAACAAATTGGGCCTTGTGGTGTGTTAACCATTTGTCCTGTCATTTGACCAGCATTCATTTGGCCAGCTGCCTGAACACCACTCATTGGACTTCCTGCAGCTGCAGGCAAAACACCTTGTTGATAAGGCATTTGGCCGTTTATTGCTGGGTCTGGATACACACCTTGTGGTTGTGGATATCCATAATACTGATTAACTGGATATTGTGGTGGTTGACCATACATTTGAGGTGCTGCGCTTGCTTGTCCATAGGCAGGTGGAGGAGTCATGCCATATGGCATTTGTCCATAAGCTTGTGGCATACCATATGGTGATGGTGCTTGACCTGGCATTTGCGGAGCATTTGGTCCATAAGCAGCTGCTTGGCCTGGGATTTGTGGAGAACATACTGGATCAGCTTTGTCTGCAGCTACCTTGTCAGCGACCACTTTATTAGCAGCGACGTCGATAGACTCATCATCTTCTACTGGCACTGCTTTTTTAATTTTCTTAACAGGAGCTTTCTTTTTAACAGGGGCTTTCTTTTTACCCATCATTCTACTGAACATCGACGGTTTTTTAGCTTTATCAGCTTTTGCTTTTGCAACTTTATCCTTCTTAGCTTTAAGCTCTTTTTGAACAGCATTATCCACCTTAATAGATAATTGGCACTCACTAGCAAAAGCTTTCTTAAAAGCTGCATCGTTTTTACACACAGAAGCCATAGATTTTGCAACATCCGCATGACTTCTTTTTAGCTTAGCTGCATCTTTTCCAATACACTTTCTTAGCGTATCAACTTTTTTGTGAAATTTAGTACCTCCGATTCCAGCGTTAGGTAATTCTTCTTCTATCTCACCAACAAGAGAAGGCTTACAGCCAGAAACAGCATTTGACATTGATTGTAAAGGATTGAATGCGTACGCGCTATTCATACCTACCAAAACTAAAATTGCGTATTGTAAAATTTTTCTCATAAACATACCGATATGTATAATCATGGTTTTACAGTAGCAAGTATTAGTTAACATTTTATTAAATTAAAATATAAAAATATGTATATTAAGTGATCATTTGAATTATTAAACATAAAAAAGGCCCGGATAACCGAGCCTCTTTTATTAAGCATAAAAGACTTATTAACGCTTACTGAACTGGAATCTACGACGAGCTTTCGCTTGACCATATTTCTTACGTTCAACAACACGGCTGTCACGAGTCAAGAATCCACCTTGCTTTAACAAGCTGCGTAATTCAGGCTCAAAATTAACCAAAGCCTTGCTAATACCATGACGCACAGCACCAGCTTGACCAGATAATCCACCACCAACAACAGTACACCATACATCATATTGTGCATTGCGATTTACGCTGTTAAAAGGTTGGCCGATAAGCATTTGTAAAACTGGACGAGCAAAGTACTTAGCACCTTCACGACCGTTCACTAGTAATTTACCATGACCTGGTTTAATCCAAACACGAGCAACAGCGTTTTTACGCTTACCAGTTGCATAGGCACGCCCTTGAGCATCTACCTTTTTTTCGTATTTAATAACATCAGGAGCATCTGAAGCAACAGCGGCAACGCCTGGTGCAACAGTACCGGAAACTGCTGACTTTAGGTCTTCAAGACCAACTTTATTTGTAGTCATCGGTTAACTCCTTTTATTCTTGGAATTCATTGCACCAACATCTAAAACGGTAGGTTGTTGCGCTTCATGAGGGTGAATAGGTCCTGCAAATACTTTTAAATTGCGCATGATTTGACGACCCAAAGGACCGCGCGGAACCATACGTTCAACTGCTTTAATAAGGACACGCTCTGGGTGCTTACTAGCCAAAATTTGTCCCATTGTGCGTTCTTTAATACCGCCAGCATAACCTGTGTGCCAGTAAAATATTTTGTCTTCTAATTTATTTCCTGTGAAATGCACTTTTTCTGCATTGATAACTACGATGTTATCTCCACAATCTACATGTGGTGTAAATGATGGCTTATGCTTACCGCGCAAATGATTTGCAAGTATGCATGCCAAGCGGCCCACTACTAAATCAGTAGCGTCAACCAGAAGCCATTGCTTCTTTACATCCTCTGGACGAATTGATTGAGTCGTTTTCATGACTTTTTTCCATTAATTAACATGTTTCTTTTATAGCCAAACTTTAAATTAGTTGCAACAAAAAAGGTGAACATGGCGGAAAATATAGTGTTTTTGATTATGGTATTATAGTACCGCAAATTTTATTCTTCTGAAAAAAAGTGCAACACCGTGTTGGTGCTGCACTTCAGATAGTACGACTGGTTTTTAGAACTTGTAGCTTGCGCCGAATTGCAAACGTTGACCAAGGCCTCGGTAGCCAAGGGTAGATTTGCGTTTCAACACATAATATTCCAATCCAAATTGTAGATTTTCTTCTGGAGAATATATGGTGTTGATCAAGAACTTGTCAAAAATTTTATCAAGACCAGGCTCATACCATTTGGTGACGTTGCGTTCATTAGATAGTTTTTGAGTATCTAAGGTGAATCTAGCAACTCCAAAGTTTGTATTCCACTGGGCATTCCAATAATGTGCATATCCTACCAAAAGCATCTGCATTTTAATTTGTTTATAAGTACGTTGGCCATCTGGCAAAGTGGGGTCAAATAGTGATGATCTGCCATTTGCTTCTAGAAGATACCAGCCAATACCACGCCCTGCAGCCACACCAAAAATAAAGTGGCTTTTGCCATAGGTTACTGCTTTCACAGCTATGTTTGTACCCCAACCGGTGCCTTTATATGTTTTTCCGTCTACTGTACCGATGGCATTGTTACCGCTAACAGCATTATTTCTAATTTGTAAGTCACGGTTCACTACACTAATTGCGAACAGACTGCCGTTATCAAAGTCATACTTAAACTTCAAAATTAAATCAGGACGTGCTGGTTTTGAAAGGTTACCTGATGAGTCTTGGGCATTATAAGTATAGTTCGTTTGATTATTTCCAGGTGCATTATTGTAGGTTACATAATCTACACGTCCATGTTCAGCTGCTGCTGTTACTGCCAATTTTCCAAACTTATGAGTGTACCTAACTAATGCGTGCCTTGCGTCTCCGCCTACAAGACCATTTAGATCAATTTCTGGTATGTACGCTTCTGTTGTGTGGAAAGTGGTGGTTGTGTGCCCTGCTTCCAATCCACCATACCCAAGAACTGCATGACGTAGTCTGAATGTATAAGCAGTAGAAACCTGTGCTGTTGAGCTTGCAGGGGGGAAATTATCACCAAATTGTGTTGATCCGAAAAAATCGCCCTCAACAAAAGCTTTAACATCATTACCAGATTTATTTTTAACAAGAGTTTCTACGCGCAAATTGCTTTGTTTTGCATGCAAGTAAAAATGCTCTTTCCATTTTGTTGGCACGCTAGGTAACGAGGTATTGCGCATCTGCAATGCATAAGGCATACGACCGATGTTAGTTTGCTCACCTGTATGCGCCTTAGCATCACGAATTACGTCCAACTTAACTAAACCACTTATTTTTACAGCTGCTGTTGTGCCTGGAATTGCAATGTATCCTTTATCAAATACAGGTGCATTTTCCCCTTGATTCATGACTGCCGAAGACTGAATAGTAGCTGGATGCTGCTCTTTGATCTGTTTATTTTCTGATTGAATTTCTTTAACTTGGCTATTCTGTTCTTTAACCTGACGAACAATAGTTTCCAATTGCTTTTTCAAAGCATCGATTTTTTTTTGTAGTGCTTCTACTTCACTTTTAGTAGTTGAAACAGTTTGAGCATCAGGCACGTTCGCGGCACATAAAACAGCTGAAGAAAGCCCCAGCATTAACGTTATTAATGTTGATTTAATCATCATACCCCTAGTGTTTATTAAGTTAACTCTTACTATAAGTGTTGTAATTAATGATAAAAAAGTAAATAGATTTAGTTAAATTTTTATTAATAATTTAAAAAGTGCAACACCGCTCTGGTGCTGCACTCTGAGTAGTACATTTAGACTATTAGAACTTGTAGCTTGCTCCGAATTGCAAACGTTGACCTAGACCTCGGTAACCAAGGGTAGATTTACGTTGTAATACATAGTATTCCAAGCCGAATTGTAGATTTTCTTCTGGAGAATACATGGTGTTAACCAAGTATTTGTTGAATGCTTTATCCAAGCCTGGCTCAAACCATCGCACAACCGAACGAGAGTTAGAGAGTTTTTGTGTACGCAGGTCAATTCTGGCAGCACCAAAGTTAGTTTGCCATTGTTGATTCCAAACGTGTGAATAGCCGGCCCAATACATGTGCATGGTAATTGACTTGTATCGTTGACCATCTGCAGCATTTGGATCAAACAATGCTGATCTTCCTTGCGTTTCTAGGATATACCAACCAATACCCTGGCCAGTGGTTATACCAGTGGTAAAGAAGCTTTTACCAAAAGTCATAATTTTAGCAGCTAAGTTCATGCCCCATGCATTGGTTGAGTAATTTCTGCCATCAACTGTAGTATTAGCATTGCCTCCAGCAGCTGCGTTATATTTTAGCTGTAAATCACGATTTAAAAAGCTTAAGCCAACAACGCTGCCGTTATCAAAATTATACTTCACTCTCAAGATTAAATCTGGGCGAGCTGGTTTAGAAAGGTTCCCTGAAGAATCTTGGGTATTATATGCATAGTGGGCTGTTGTTGCGGCTGGTGTAGGTGTGTATGTCACATAATCTGCACGACCATGCTCAGCTGCAGCAGTTACTGCAAAGTTACCAAGCTTTTGAGTGTAGCGAATTAATGCATGCCTTCCGTATCCGTCGGTTAAACCATTTAAATCAACCGATGGAAGTTGTGATTCTGTAGTGTGGAACGTGGTTGTTGTATGGCCGGCTTCCAATCCCCCATAGGCAAGCACTGCATGACGCAATCTAAATGTATAGGTAGTAGAGCTTTGTGTTGAGCCTCCTGGACCATTTGGAAAGGCGTCGCCAAATTGAGTCGATCCAAAAAAGTCCCCTTCTACAAATGCTTTAACATCATTTCCAGATTTATTTTTAACAAGCGTTTCTACACGCAATTTGCTTTGTTTTGCATGCAGGTAAAAATGATCTTTCCATTTCATCGGAACATTTGGCAAGTTTACATTGCGCATCTGCAATGCGTAAGGAATACGGCTAACGTTGGTTTGTTCACCGGTGTATGCTTTGGTATCACGAATCATATCTAATTTAACCATGCCACCAAATTTTACTGCAGCGGTAGTACCTGGTACAGCAATGAATCCCTTGTCAAATACAGGAGTGTCAGCGTTTGGCTCTGAGCTTGCAGCAGCAATGGTCGCAGCAGGCCGGTGCTCCTTAATCTTCTTGTTTTCTGATTTAATTTCTTTAACCTGATTGCTTTGCTCATTCACTTGTTTTGCAATGGTTTCCAACTGCTTTTGCAAAACTTCAATTTGCTTTTGCAATGCTTCAACTTCATTTTTTGGGGAAGGAGCATCTGCTGAAAATAAGGATACTGAGGACATTCCCAGCATTAACATTAGTAATCTTGATTTATTCATACTTGTTCCATAATTAGCCACTGTTAATAGTGTGGATGACAAAACATAAAATTGTAAATACTTTTAATTAAAAATTTATATACATATCAGAACTGTGACATAACTTCCTAGATAGTGTAGTCACGAGACATTAGCCCAAAGAGCGATGCACCGAATATGAA
>JBAXJB010000022.1:0-25759 GCA_037138055.1 Alphaproteobacteria bacterium
TCTCAGACTACTCGGTTTTTATGTTGATTCTACTAGGGCGTCCATATATGACGCTTTACCTCTCGCTTTCATCATCCACACTCCTCCTCCAACTTCCACCCTTCCCTGGCATGATTCTTGTATATAAAAACAAGAAACCAAAAGAAAAAAAGCACTGCCATGCCAATTGAAAGCACTGTTGGTAAAGCCGTTATAGATCCAAAGGGGCATAAAGCACCTCGGGTGGGGCGCAGCTATGGTGGCGTTGACATGGTTGATATGGGTGCGCAAATTAAAGCAGCCACCCTATCAAGCGTACAAAAACAAAGCGATGATCTAGAAAGAAACAAAGCCGTTGTTTTGCCTGCAATTACGACATTACAAGCAAAGCTCCAATCATTACGTGCCGATGCCGTTGCACTAAGTAATTCCCTAGGGAGCATGACTGGTGTTTCTAATACCTTTAAAGACCTTCAATCATCTGTTGTGAAATCAGGGGAATTTTCCACCGCAAACTATGTTGATGTAACTATTGATAATACCGTTGCTGAAGCCACAACCAATGCCATAGCAATTCGTGTAACACAACTCGCTGTTGTTGACTCACGCATCACCAACACCGCCACAATTTTAAAAGCAGATGGTTCATCTCCAATTACTTCGGCTGACGATGCACTAGGTATAGCAGGTAGCTTCACCATTAACGGAGGCAGCACAATTACCGTATCAGCAACTGATACTTTGCATTCCATTGTTTCATCCATTAACAATTCAAATTCAAATGTGCACGCCAGTTACAGTCAAAATGGCTCAAACTACTACCTAACCTTAAATGGCTCAAACATCGCAACGGTACTTACGTTTGTTGACGATGGAAATTTACTGCAAAACCACTTTGGCATTAACACAACTACCCCTACCGATTTATCAAGGCTTCAAGCGCAAGTGCAGTGTGATGTTATTGACGGTGCAAACGGAGTAGTTACAAAAACCTATTCCTTTAACAACAATGTCGTTACAAACTTAATCCCAGGCGTGACGCTAAAATTGCTGAGCACCACAAAAAACAGTGCCGGTGGCTATGACAACCTAAACATAAGCATTAGTCACAACACAGAAAAAACATGCGAAGGCATTGTTACTTTTTTCCAGCACTATAACGAAATTCAAGAAATAATAAATCGCAACCTAATGATGGATGACGAAGGCAATCCCCTTGATCCAGAGGCCTCAATGATAAGGTCTCCCTTAATCAAAAAACTGCGCGAACAATTAGCCACCATTTCTAATTTTAGCGTACTTGGCGCCAGTGTAAGCGACTATAGAACTTGTGCCGATATTGGAATTGTTCGCGATGAAACCGCAACAGGATTTCAAACCGGAACATTCACTGTGCCAGATGCTCAAAAAGTTTTAGCCGCCATTAACAACAATTTTGAAAAAGTAAAAAGGCTATTTGGAAACTACCCAACTGTTTCAAACACTAATTTTTCCGTGTCTGATTTGGGCCCAACAATAGACCCTATAATTGCAGGACAACCCATATCAGTTACCTATAGCAATATTGGTGGCTCGTACTACGCAAGGTTTACATGTGGAAGCCATGACACCGGAAACGTTTTGCAAACAAGCTCTACGCGTTTGGCAGGTCAAAAAGGTTCCGTATTTCAAAATATTGCCATTGATTACCAAGGCGCCCCTATATCACCCGGAAGTTCAACAACCTTTACAATGACTGCTACCCAGGGGCTTGCGGCCGCGTCTGCCACCACATTAAAGCAAACCCTAGATAGCGAAACAGGTGACTTTGCCGTTGAGGTAAAAAGGTTAAAGCAAGTAAATGATAAGCTGAAAGACAAAGTAAAAGCTGTTGAAAAAAGAGCCGAAAGAGATGAAAAAATATGGATGGCGAAAGCCGCCCGTGTAGACGCAACACGAGCATATTATGAAAATTTCTCGAAGCAATTAGAAGGCATGTTTAATAGCAATAATAGACACTAGGATTAAAAAATGTACAAAAAATATAAGCAAACTGCCATACAAGGATTAACGGTTAATCAGCAAATCGCAACTGTTTTGAAAGATATTAATCTGAAACTACAGGAAAGCGAACGTCTGTTCAGATCCTACAAATTAGCAGCCAGCATAGATACGGGCGAAAAAGCGGTCTATAAATCAATTGCACTTTCTAATGCTATGGAAGATTACATAAACCAAACCCTGGCACAACAAAAACATACCCCTGAAGTCGCAGATGGCCTGAAAGAATTGCAGCAGCATTTTGACAGCCTTCACAAAACAATCAATCAATATGTGGTTAGGCGCAATAAAGATTTATACGCAAAAATTACAAACAATTTAACCGCCATGGAAGAATTCTGGGAAGGCTTGCCACCACCTCAGTAGAAGCAAGATAAGCATTTGCTTCTAACTCTTACACAAGATTTAACGCTCCAGTGCTATTCAACAAAAGAAAAAATTGAATCACGCTTATTATACTGTCAGTATCTCTTTTTTCTCGTTCGTCTAACACATCACAATTTCTGCTCACCCATGTCATTACATTCAATAATGTCTGCAGGCTAATATTCGTAGATCCCAAATACCGGTCTAATGGAACAAGCGCACTAGCAGGTGTACTAGAACCAGGTACTCTTTCGGGATCTCTTATGTAAAGACGTTGCAATATCTTTGTTAAATTTGTAGCTCCTGCAGGTTCAGGCACAGGTGCATCAGGTACTGGCACCCTATAAATAGCAGCAAGCTCAGGGGCTACTCTTTGAAAAATACTAGCAAGACTATCCTCTCTATGTTCAGACATTGCTTTTATGAATTTATTAACTCTTGAAAGCATATTAATAGTATTCGTTTCATCAAAAGGTATGCCTAAAATAGTTTTTCTTTGATCACTTTCATGAATAAGTTCTGTTAATGCTAATTGGTAACTGTTTTCCTTAAGAATTCTTGCCCACGTTACCAAAATGTCATTTTTTTTACTCATAACTTCATTAAAGACACTTTCTTTAATTTTGTGCCCCAACATTTCATCAAAGCAAAACAAAACGCAGTGACATCGTGTGTGTATATTTCCCTCTTCAACATCAAGGTAGCCTTCGGTAATTTCTCTGCCAAAACTACGTTCATTATCAATAAGCACAAATTCAGACTCATGACTTCCCGCCATTTTTCTGACACGGCAATTTCGTGCACCGCAATCTTCTGGCACAGTTAACCAACAAAAAATAGCTAATCTTTGGAACTTCTCTAAATTGAAAGTGTACCCAGGTGAAGCCGATGGCGTGCCCATCAAAACGTCTTCAAAAGACTCATCTCCCATAAATTTTGATACTAAAAAAGCTTGTCCATTCATCAGAATCACTTCAGCAGGCGGTATGGGGATTTCTTCGTGCCTTGCTTGAAAAATTGCCTTGAATACGGCATGCGCGGCAACTTCAATGCCTGGCGCTTCCGGCCATTGCTTAAAGCAAAGCATAGTATCTGCATGTTCATAAATGCCAACTGTACGCGTGCCGCCAATTGCCCGGCGCATTTTTATAGACTCATTATGCTGTGCTGCATGTATTCCTGGTGAAAAGCTACCTTCATGCATTAAAAGACGGTGTGGATCATCCACTTTGAAAGTAGAGACCAATTCTCTTCCTTTTCCACCAGTCAGCATTGCACAAAGGACTGATATATCAAAAGACTCTAGTCCTGCGTTGGGCTTTTGTATATGTATAGTTATTAAATTGTCGCTATATGTGCTTTGGTTAGTGAACTCAAAGGGTTCTCCTTTAAATCTTTTATCAAAGCATCTTAAAAATTCTTCGGCACTAATCACCGGATTACTACCATGCATTGGTAGAAAAAAGTTGAGCAACAAGAACAAGAAAGTGACAAGCATAACAATGCCTCTCTATATGGTATTACGTGCTAACTCCACAAAAAATTCATACCTGAATCTACGAGAAAAATTATTAATAATAACGTTTTAAGATGGGATAAATTGAGAGATTTGGATCCTGTAATGGGACTTTAAATACCAACCCCAAAGGCCTTCAACTGATTCAAAATAGCTTTTAGGTCAGCTTCTGTATTGCCTTCGGCCCTTACAATTAAAGCACTTTGGGTGTTAGAGGCGCGCACCAACCACCATCCGTGGGGTTCTTCAACGCGCACACCATCAATTGCATTGAATTTTTTGGAAGCTGCTTGAAGCTTTTCTTTCAACTCATCAATAATTGAAAATTTGTCTTCTTCACGGCATTCCAGGCGTATTTCTGGGGTGCTGTAAGAACTTGGAAGTTGAGCCACCAGGTTGACAAAACTGCCATCTAATTTTTGAATGTAATCTGTCAAAAAAACGGCTGCATATATCCCATCATCAAAGCCGTAGTAACTATGTTTGAAAAACATATGGCCGCTCATTTCGCCGGCAAAGGCCGCATTATTTTGGGCCATCGATTGCTTAATCCACGAATGCCCTGTGCGTTCCATAATCGCCTTGCCACCGGTGGCCGTGATGGCGCTGAACGTATGATTACTGCATTTAACATCGGCAATAATAGTAGCACCTGGCGCTTCTTGTAAAATGGCAACGCTCAAAATTGCTACTAATTCATCACCTGCAAGTATGCGACCCGTTGAATCAACCACGCCAACGCGGTCACCGTCACCATCGAATGCAAAGCCAATGTCACATTTGTGCTGGGCAACAGCATCTATTAAGTGTGCCAAATTCTTGGGCTGGCTAGGGTCTGGGTGGTGATTGGGAAAATTGCAGTCAATTTCTGTAAATAGCTTCACATGAAAATGCTGAGGCAAGGCTTCGCAAAGCGCTTCAACCACAGGTCCTGCAGCACCATTTCCAGCGTCCCAAGCAATGCGTAATGGCTTTTTAAATGCATGACGCTGCACCAGGCGGTTGATGTACTTTCCAAAAACATGTTCAGCGCTAGTGTAACTACCACCTGCATTTTCAAGGGAGAGCTCTGCCTGCAATGCCAAAATTTGATTCCCGAAAAAGGGCTTATTGCCCAGGGTAATTTTAATGCCGTTGTCATCTTTTGGGTTATGGGAACCGGTAATCATTAAGGTAGCATCGGCATTCAATTCATAGCCGGCAAAATAGCTAAACGGCGTTGGGCCAACCCCAATGTCATGCACATGCAGGCCGCAATCGATTAGCGCTTTGCAAAGTGCAGCATGAAGTACAGGTGAACTGGCTCTGCCATCACGACACACAACAACGTTTCGCCCACCATTTTTATATAGCAAGCTTCCGAAACGCTGCCCTAGCCAGGTGGAATCGGCCTCGAACAAATTTTTGCCAAAGGTGCCGCGAACATCATATTCGCGCAAAATAACAGGGTTGGGTGTATGCATGTGTAAAACCTTTTAGAATGCTTAAATAATAAGGGAAAATTCAGCTTTTTAGAAGCTCTCACCCAAATTCACGTGATATTTCCTTAAAAATTAACGTTTTGATTTCCTCCCTTAAAGCCCAGGCTCTCATTGGTAGAAAAAGCGTTAAATCGAGAGGAAGTCACCATGGATAATAACAAATTGAAAGACTACGTACAGAACAAACTTTTGCTAGACATTTGGGTAGATGAAAAGGGTGTAATTGTAAATGTAGATGATGGAATTGTGACCCTAAGCGGTACAGTCCCAAGCTACTTTGGAAAAATTCATGCTGCTGACGTTGTGAAAAAAGTATGGGGGGTTAAAGGAGTCGTTAATGAACTTCGGGTAAATCTTTCTACGCATCTAAAACGTAATGATCAAGCAATAGCACAAGCTGCTGTAACTGCTCTTGAATGGGATATCGCCATACCCACAGATACTATAAAAGTTGTTGTTGAGGATGCAATTGTGACACTTAGTGGGGAAGTTGCCTTTAACACGCAAAGAACACGGGCTTACAACGACGTCAGGTCACTCTATGGCGTAGAAAATGTAATCAATGCAATTACGTTAAAACCCTCCCCTACTTTTGATGTGCAAGATATTGAAAAAGAAATACAGCGAGAATTTCAAAGAAATGCAGCACTTCATGCTCATAAAATAAAGGTAAGAGTAGAAGGAAAAAGGGTGTGTTTATCAGGGCCTGTTAGTTCCTGGTTTGAATACAAAGAAGCAAACGATGCAGCTTTTGCTGTGCCAGGCGTTCAGGAGGTTCAAAACAACCTTGAAATGATCTAACCAAGCGCCTAAAAGCTAGCCTTTCGGGGCTAGCTAATCTCTGAGTCTCGCGCCCTCATTTAAACGAATGAAAAGGAGCCTCATTATGGAAATAACGTTCAATAAAAATAAAAGACAAAAAATCTTTGTGACAGTTTTCATGTGTATGTTTGCATGCTTACTTTCGGCATCGGCACTACATTCTGAAATGGAAGCTAATACGGTAAAAAACAGCAAAGATGAATCAGTTAAATTTATCAAAAATCTGGTTGATACATGTCTTGAAATTGTGAATGACGATAGTTTGTCCCACGTGGAAAAGCGCCATAAGCTCAGTGAATATGTGAATAAATTTTTGGATATTGATCGTACTGCACGCGCCGTATTTGCACGTTTGGGGTACAAAAATTTATCACCTGCCGAACAAGAAAAAGTGAAGAAATACTTAAAACAATATCTGCTACATTTTTACGCAGGAGAAGGCAAATTATCAGCAATGACAGATGCCGAACTTACAAGAGATCCCGTTGCTGAAATCAGAGGGGACAACTTCGCAGTAACCACCCTTTTTACAAAAAATTCATCGCCAGCAACGAAGATTGTTTGGGTCACCAAAAATCAAAAAATTTACTACATCGAAATAGATGACATCAACCAAATAATAACCCTTCGGTCTGAAATGCATGCCGCTGTAGGCGAAGGAACATTGATGGACTTCATCAACAATCATTTGGAAGAGTAAACATAAGGTCATTTTTTAAGGCACGCTTCCTATAATATAGAGCGATTAGTAGCATTGTCACCCACTACAATTTCTGATTGGATTATGCATAGATACATTAAAATTTTGGGAAATATGACTTTGAAATTTAGCTTACTAAGTTTGTTGATTTTGTTTGGTTTTGGGAAGGTTTATAGCGCGGCATTTGCTGGCACAAAAGATGATTCAGTTGCACATTCATCGTCGTCGCAAAGCACGCAAGAGCATTTCAGCCTTTATGAAATGTTTGATGCACCAACAAAAAGCAACTTAAGCTACGATCAATTTTGTACGGCTTTAAATGTAAGGTCAGCCCCATTAACCGAAGCGCAGTTGGAAGATATTATCTGGTTTTCTCGTGGAGATGTTTCTAAGCTTCTACATTACATAGGCTGTCTGCCTGAAAAATTGGACACTAGATTCAAACTGTTCGCACCTGGTCATAAAGTGCATATTTTTAAGACAGATCAAGTGCTAGAAGAAGATCCACACGAATGCACAATTTCGTATGCAATGTGTATAGACGGAAATGACATCCCACGTCTTGAAGAATTAACAGCAGCGCAATGCCGTAAAGTTAGAGAAATTGGCAACAGTCAAGCCGACTATATTTCCATATTGTTGAACATTTCATCTGACGAGCTTAGCAAAGTTATATTGCTTTATGATGCATGCACAGATAAAGGCAAAGTTGAAGCAGTATTGTCTAATTTCCTAACGCCCCAGAGAGAAAGTACCATGAGAACTCATAGCTTTTTTGTTAAAGAAACTGATGATTCATTGCCAAATTTGTTGTCTGATTATTTTTGCGAGCCAAGGCCAACTGATGATTCAGAAGCCTACGAACAATTTCTGGCTGTGCTGTTTCAAGTTTGCTTGTCACCTGAAAATGTAGAAAGATTATTCCAGGGTATAGAATGAAAAAACGTATGTTCATAAAATTTGCGCTGCTTTGCTTGTTAGGGTTGCATGCGTGTGAAGCGGCTTTCGAGCATGCACTCAGTCACATGGCCACAAAGTTTGTTAGGCGCCCTGTTCACCAAATAACACGAGATATTTCACTACGTACCAGGTTTTTTGGTGGCATTGATGGTCAACAGAGTTACCTGCAAAAGCAACATGCTCGTTTTAATAACTACCCAATAGACTTTGCTCAAGATCAGAAAATTCTTGACCAATTAAAAACCTTCACGGCGCTTCCACAGACTGCAGAATCTAAGCTTTTTTACTTAGGCCCCAGAACAGTCGATGCAACACATTTGGCTGTTGCAGCAGCATATGAGCTGGCTTCCCAGAAGAAAAGAGTACTGTTTTTAACCAGCTCTATGTACACTTATTTTCAAAATAAATGTTTCACACCCTACGGTCTTTTTCCTGAAAATCATTTAAGATATTTAAAGGGGTACGATGTCGTTGTTATTAATGGTATTTATGGTTGGGCTAGCTATGGCTGGTATGATGATCATTTATCGTACGCTACTAAATTGTATTTGACGCATTTACTTCGCGATGAAAAAAATACAAAAATTATTATTTCAGCAGGCAAACCTTATGAACATCTGGTAAGTGAACTTGTTACGGATGGCCATATAGTACCCCAAGACAAGAATTCTTTGAAAACGCTTTTATATAATAAATCTTAGGTTGATGAAATAGAAAATGATATTATCCACTGGATCATTACGTCGCATTCGCTCCTCATGAAGACGCGAGTGAAAGCGTCATCCTTGAGGGGGCTCAGTTTCAGATTTTATTATTTCTTCTGCTGACTAGATATATAAGACTTCAGTCTTAATTTTGTTGCTGTAATTTTGCCTAGCTGCGTGTAATTTTGAAGGTTACTTCTTAGTTCTGTAAGCCGCGCGTCTATTTCTCTACGAGCATTAGGCCTATCTTGTGGTTTTGGATACGCCGTCATTAAATTTATTGATTCTAATCTGTGAATTTCGTTTTCAATTTCGCGTTTTTCTCTTTCAAAAGTGGACTCTACTTGTTCATCGATTGATCGCACGACAGAAGGTGCTTGGAAGTGCTTCATTCTTTCCATTCGTAGTTCTCTTTCTGAAAGTTGCGGTGGTGCAACCGCTGCAGCTGCTGGAACATTTGACTTCATACTTAATGCAAGTGCTGCTGCTAGTTCTTCGTCTTCTTCAGTAGCGTGATCATCTACAGAAGATGATGAGGAAAATGCTTGATGACGAGGATCTGTGTGAGCAAATGCAGAACTTGAAGCTGAATAAGGAGCAGGATGAGTCTCTCTGCTTAGGGCCAGTGCACGCTCTAAGTCATCTGCTTCTTGTTTTAGTTGTTGCGCGTGCGCATCTGCTGCAAGAGCCATTTCTATTTGTAATCTTTCCCTAGCAGCATTTTTTGCAGCATGGTCGTGGTGGCTAGCTGCCATGGCAGCGTGTAATTCTCGTTCTTCTTGTTCACGTTGTTCTTGTTCAATAAACGCACGTTCTTCGGCAGTTAAATCGTCAAAATATCCAGCTGCTGTAGCGTTTTTACCAAAACTCACCATTAATAACAGAACAAAAAATGCTCGAAAAAAGTAGCCTGATACTGCCATAGATAAAACTTAATTTTAAAATATTATCTAGATTGTACAACTTAGAAGTTAAAAAATTGTTAAAGAATGGAAGTACCCTAAACCGCCATTGGTATTTTTAACGTGGTCATGACTGATTCTAAATAGGGGCGCAGCTCTGGGTCGGCAGCAGCAAGGGCCAAGTTGGCCTGCAGCCAGCCCACTTTTGTACCGCAGTCATAGCGGTCACCCTGAAAGCGAAAACCAGTTAAAGGAACATTTGCACCAAGCATAGTTTGCAAACTATCTGTCAGTTGAATTTCGCCCCCTGCCCCTTGTTTTTTAAACCCTAGGGGTTCAAAAATTGATGTGCGTAAAATGTAGCGACCAATAATCGCGGTAGATGATGGCGCCACTGCCGCGTCAGGCTTTTCAACCACAGCTTTGGCACGAACTTTTTGCCCGAGCTGCGTTGAAATATCAAGCACACCATAACGGTTTGCTTCATTTTTTGGCACATCAATAACCGCTGCCATGTTGCCGTCATCTTCCGAATAGGCTTGCACCATTTGTTTTAAACAAGGAGTTGTTGCTTGAATTAAGTCATCGGCCAATAACAGGGCAAATGCATCTTCTTGAATATAATGGCGGGCGCACCACACCGCATGGCCCAAGCCTAGGGGTTCATGCTGACGAATGAATAGTGCTTGGCCTTCAGGAATACGAATAGAACGAATTTTAGTAAGGTCATCCGTTTTTCCACGAGCTTGCAAAATTGATTCAAGGCCGCTGTGACTATCGAAATGGTCTTCGATTGCTTCTTTGCCTTGGGATGTTATGAAAATGAACTTTTCAATGCCCGCTGCTTTTGCTTCTTCAACCGCATATTGAATAAGTGGCTTGTCGACCACCACCAACATTTCTTTTGGAATAGCTTTCGTTGCCGGCAAAAAACGACTACCAAGTCCAGCTACAGGAAAAACAGCGGTTTTAATCATCTAGGCAACTTTCTTTTTTTGCTTTGGAATTTGAATCATTTCTAGCAGCTGATTTAACTCTTGGCGAGCCGCTACGTGCGATAAGCTCATCGCGACGCGTGATTCGCGCAAATCTAACAATGTAATACCGTTTAAAAACAGTTCACGGAAAATCACACGTTCACCAAACCCTGCAACAAGGCGAAAACCAATACGCTTTGAAAGGCTTTCAAGAGCTTTTCGCATTTCTTCTTTGTTACGTGAATTAACCGCTGTTAAACGGTTACGTAATACAATCCAGTCAATAGCGCGGCGATCACCACGAATAGCCCGTTGTTTCTTTTGTTCCCACACCATTTCTGAATAGGTACTAGGGCGTATAATTTCTAGTGTTTCAGGGTTCAATCGCGCCAACATATCAAGGTCAATAAAACTATCATTTAAGGGGGTGATTAGCGTATCAGCATAGCTATGAGCTAAGCGCGATAGGTACATGTCACTTCCCGGGGTATCAATTACTATATAGTCACTGTCGGATAGTTTTTCCATAGCTTCTTTTAGGTTTTTTTCATCTTCAGCTTGGGCTTCTTCGACAATAGGCTTTTCAGAACGGAATACAGGATAATGATCAGGCAGTGGCAAGTGTTCTTCTGGCTTTGCTTCACTGCGCAACCGCCGGTTTTCCACATAACGAGATAAAGTTCCCTGACGGGCATCCACGTCAATGCTGCCAACTTTATAGCCTTGGCGTAAAAGTGACGTTATAACATGCATAGCAGCGGTAGATTTACCAGTGCCACCTTTTTCATTACCTAGCACAACAACGTATGGACTGTGATTATCTGACATCTAGAAATTCCCTTTGCTTAATTCCTTATGATTCCATTATAGAAAAAAACAAGTAATGAATTCAAGATTTTATTATTTGTGAACATGTGTTATAGGAATAACAAAATTATTAATATAAAATTTTAATATATATGTATGTAATAGAGCTGCGTTTTAAAAAGAGCCCTCACTATTTGCAAGGGCTCGATTTACGTTTTTTTAGGCGGTAGCTTCTTCTTCAGTCGTAATAGCTTTTGTGCCGATGGCTGCATCGTCAACCAGCACACCTCCCTCACTATGAGAAGAAGTATCAAGATGGTTTGCATCACTTGCAGTAGCTACTTGCACAGTTACAAGCGGAGCAGGTGGAGGTAGTAGCGATGCTTTTGCTTCTGCTAGTTCAGCAAACCCTGTCACAGAAGAAGTCGCGAAAGTTCCTCTAGCCAACGTTTGCGCCCCTAAGACCTTACCCAACAACTCTGTTGTCGCAGTTCTGATTGACACCATATATTCTGAAGACAAATCTATCCCAGTTAAAAAATCAGCTTCTTTAATGGTCGCTATAGAACCATCACTTTTAACAACTATTGCAGAAGAAGCTACTGTTAACGGTAATGTTGTATGTAACGTTTGAACTTTGCTAGTTAAAACGTTAGCAGGAGTCTGATCAGTTCTAAAATCAACTGCTGCAGGAACAGTAGCTGGTTTTGTCATTGTACCAAAAATCGCATCAAAAACTGAATACGCTAGGTTCTTTCTGGATTCAAGCTCACTTAATTGCAACGTTTGTATTGGAGTTGGTGCCGCCGCCCAAACAAGCCCTGATCGACTACGAACATCTGTATTAATTGCTGCAATCTGACCTAAAATCGATTGCATATATCCACCAATTATAGGTGTAATTCCTTGCACCTGAGGAATAATATCTCTCAACAAGGCAGACCTTGCTAAACTTTCAGGTGTGCGAACATCACTCGCAATATTGCGTACAAATTGCATAAGTGTATCTAGCTGAGTTAGTGACGCTCCAAGCCTTACTGGGTCGCCCAGGTTTTCGCGCACTTTCAATAAATACATTTGTTCTGCAAGCGGTAAATTCGAAGGCTTTGAAGCAACAACTGTATAAGCTGCAAGCTCTTCTACCGGAGTAATAACACTAGGGCCTGTAAGGGGCAAAAAAGCACGCACCGCCGCAGATTGAAGCGTTTGCTGAGCTTGATCTAAAGCTCTACTCAAATCGTTAACGTCACCTTGCAAATCAATGATTACACGAGTGTCATTTGCTCTTGCTTCTAGTTTTGCCGTTAAAGAACCAAGCTCATCACGAAGATTGCCTATAATTATATCACTACTTATGCGCCCTTTTTTTGCTGCAACACAAGCTGCCATGAAGAGCTTTGCTTTGGCAGAGTCATCGGTAAACGCTGTTTCAAAGAACGTTAAAGGCAGTTCTGATTTAATAACCTCACTTACTAAAGTATAAAGTAACAAACGCTTTTCTTGGTTCGTGTTAGAAGGTGCCTTGCTTAAAGTCTCTATGGACGTTGCAAATTCTTTAGGAGTCCCAGGAGATGCAAAAATTCTACTCACTCTTACAGCGAAGGGATTAATCTCTGAGTCATAAGGCACTGCAGCGGCAGAAGCATAAGTTGCAGCATTTAGATTTTGAACGTGTAAAACACCGCCTAATAGCAGGGCAATGGCCGTAAATTTTAGGGATGACTTCATTTAGTTACTCCTGAAAAAATGGTACTTACCTGATTAGTGTAGGCCTCAGAAATAAAAAATAAAGTGTGTTTTTTAATAAAATTTGAAAGATTAATTTTGTATGCTCGTGATATCAAGTGGAAAATAAGGCACAGAGCACAACTTCAGATTAATCAAATCAACGAAAAAGTTGCTAAAATTTACTTAAAATTAGTCTTTGAACACAGGGGCAACTTAGGCTACCCTAGCTGCAAGTTATCTTATACTTTGGGATCATGGCGAATAAACTCCCCTACTCCATTTGGAAACTTATTGTTCCTGTTGCACTAGGCATCACGGTTTATTTGCTTCCCAGGCCAGAAGTTGTTGATCCAAAAGGCTGGCAGCTATTTGGAATTTTTGTCGGCACCATTGCGGGTATTGTTCTAAAGCCATTACCCATGGCTGCAGTTGCCTTAATTGGTCTGCTTTTCTGCATTCTCACCAATACGTTAAACCTAGAAAATCAAGCTTTTCAGGGGTTTTCATGCTCCATTGTTTGGCTTGTCGTTTTCATTTTCTTTATTGCCCGTGGTTTTATAAAAACAAAACTCGGCCACCGCATTGCTTATGGTTTTGTGGCACTTTTAGGCAAAAACACCTTGGGGCTTGGGTATGGCATTATTCTAACTGAACTTGTCATGGGCCCTGCTATTCCCAGCAACTCTGCGCGTGCTGGCGGAATTATCTTCCCTATTGTGAAATCAATTTCCGAAACTTTGGGAAGCCGACCAGAGGATGGAACAGCACGTAAACTTGGAAGCTTTTTAACATTAGTCGCTTTTCAAGGAAACTTGATTGTAAGCTCAATGTTTTTAACAGCAATGGCTGCAAACCCAATGGCCCAAGGAATTGCTGCGAAACAAGGGGTACATTTCACTTGGATGGATTGGTTTACAGCAGCACTGGTCCCTGGAATATGCAGCATTATTTTAGTGCCTTTAGTTTTGTTTATCATCTACCCCCCACAGCTTAAAAAACTGCCCCAAGCCGTTAGTATTGCAAAAAAAAATCTTCGTAACATGGGGGGCATGACCGCACAAGAATGGACAATGACTGGTGTATTTGTAGTTATGCTTGCCATGTGGACTATTGGAGAAAGCTATGGCGTTCCAACCACAAGCGCAGGATTACTTGGTGTTTGCATATTGTTGCTAACTGGAATTTTGACCTGGAAAGATATTTTAGAAGAGCACGAGGCCTGGAGCACGGTTATTTGGTTATCAATTTTAATTATGATGTCTGATTACCTGAAAGTATTTGGTTTAACCGGATGGTTCAGTCAAGTAATTGGGAACGTTTTTTCAGGTTCTCATTCGATAGCAGCTTTGTACGGTTTAGCTATTGTTTATTTTTATAGTCATTATTTCTTTGCAAGCAATACGGCCCATATTGGCGCTATGTATGGAGCCTTTTTAGCTGTTGCTATTATTGCGGGCGCCCCACCAATAGTTTCCGCATTATTGCTGGGTTTCTTTAGTTCATTGTTTTCAAGCATGACCCATTATTCAACAGGGTCTGCGCCAATATATTTTGGTATGGGGTATGTGACAGTTAGTGACTGGTGGTTGTATGGTTTCATTATCAGTGTGTTGAACATTGCCATATGGTTGGGTGTAGGGTATTTGTGGTGGAGTTTCTTAGGATTGATGTAAGCAACCGGATTTACTCAGTGGATCCCGTAACCCAAGTCGCGGGAAAACTAAGCGGGGTAGATTTTTGTGGCCATCCCCTCCTCAGTTTCACCGTGGCTTGGCCACGGTGTCCAGTTCTATAAATCCCCTATCATCCTTGTCATCTTTGCTTGACCATATGGTCTAGTGTATAAAATCCAAAAAAAAATGGGCCTGCACAAAACGTATGCGCAAACCCAGGGTATTAAATTGTTTAGTAGTGCTTAACTAGCTGTTCCAACAGTGATGTTACGCGCCCAGTTTGAACCTGCACCTAACACGATTGAAGAACCTGATTGCATAAGCACTGTTCCAGATAAAGCTGCATCCATACCAGTTGACACTGTAGTAGTTGGGTGAGCTGCTGACATACTATCATCTCCAGACCAATAAATGCAGAACGAAGGATGCCAACCTGTTGGCGGCTCAAAGTTTAGGGGGACCCCTCCGTAGCTAATACCGCCGTCCACTATGTCGGATGTCTGCCAAGATGAATACCCCGCGCCTTCTCCCCAACTGTCGGCGCTAAAACTTACGAAACTTCCAGGCCAAGCAATAGCAGCTGCGCCAGATTTAAAAAATCCATCTGCCGTATCGAAGGTGTATGTCACGGAGCTAGTAAGTGCACTACCAACGTCTACGTTCGCATCCACCACAATACTTCCACCTGATTGTACAGTTAGTGCACTGGTAACTTCGCTTTCTGCTGATTCATCTACGCCTGCAAGCTGAAGTGCTGCTCCATTTGCTATTTGAATAGGTGCAACAGGTGCTTTGCCACTTTGTACATACAATGTGCCAGCATCCACATTTATTCCTGCTAAAGCTGCAGAAGCACTTAAGTCTGATGCAACTTTCATAACGCCAGCACCAGTTTTGTGCACTAATCCTGTTCCTGTAGGGGCAGCATTTAATGTTGCCGTATATGTGCTATCTACCTGAACTGTACCAGCTGATGTAAACGCAAACGTGCCAGTATTCATAGTTCCTACAATTTCTAATGTTGCAGTGTTAGCAGCAGCTGTTACTGGGTCAGTACCAGATGCAGCAAAAGTTACCGCTGAAGATGCCCCATTTAAATTGCTAGCTGAACTTACGGAAACCTTACCGCCATGAATACCTAAAGCACCAATAGCATTAGTACCGCTAAGAGCAAGTGAACCTGCATTAGTTTTGTTTAAAGTTCCAACCGAAATTGCACCGCTATGGCTTGCACTATCGGTGCCTTCAACGTCAATAGTCATGGATGTTGCAAATGTCGTGTTCCATGTTGATGCAGCCACTACCGTTAGTAGTGCTACTGTTAATTTATGTATTCTTTTCATGAGTATTTCCTTGTTCTAAAAAATGTGAATAACAATTGTTAGATTACAGGGGGGGGTATTAAAATTTAGTTAAATATTAAATAAATAAATAAACAAATAAATAAATAAATAAATAAAACTAATTATTTAATTGTTTTTATTTAAAAGGAAGTGGATATTATTCACTGGATCATCACGTCGCTTACGCTCCTCATGAAGACGAAAGTGGGAAGCGTCTCCCAGAGCCCTGAAAGGGCGTAGGGGTCCAGTGGGTAATTTCATGATGGTATATAAGTAGATTGTATCTTGGGCTTAATTAATGTCCGCGCAGACTATCTGCCACTAAATGGCCAAGCTGATCATACGCCCTAAATTCGGTTTTTAAAGCAGCCATTGCGGCTTCCTTAAGTGCTTTTAATCGTTCTGTGTTAGTAATAGCTTCAGCAAAATCAACATCTTCTAATGCAGATAAATCCTCTTGCAGATTTAAGACTATTTCTCCCATGTTTTCTTCAAGATCTTCAAACCGTGAACTATACGATGAAGAAATACGCGTCATTTCATTTAAAACATTGGTTAGCGCCGCATCAATAGCAGAAATGGCAGCTTGCGCATTAGATTGAGTTGTTAAGTCAGGAATTGCAGAGCTAAAAATTGCATCTGCTCTCATGTCTGAAAAGGTTACTGTCGTAATGCCAGAGGCTGCGATTGTGCCACTTACAAGACCTGCATTTTCAGGAGCAGTACCACCAATAATAATTGGATTTACTGACAACAAAGACACCGCACTTGAATATGTTGCAGACGCAGGACCCGCTACGTTATTTTCACTAATTCCTGAGTATACAATAGTCAACTCGTCTCCACTGTAAGCATTTATCTGTAAATGACCATTCACATTTGTAGCACTAATGCTTAAATCCAATAAGTCAGGACATTGATTAATGGCAGCAGTCACTTTACCTATGACTTTATCAACTGAATCAGTCTCTGCAAAAGGCCCCACATGCACTTCGACACCATTAATAATAATCACAGGATCTGCTGCCGATATATTGCTGAATTCACCGCTCCCGGTAGCAGATGCCAATATTGATGCCGTCACTTGCGTGATACTTGTTTGCGCATTGATTGCTGCTGCTATTTCTAAAGCGCTTGCTCCTACTGCCCCAACATTCACACCATTTATTGTTAAATCGTCATCATTAAGTTCTGTAGTAATATCTGTCCCCGTTACACTTGCTTCTATGACGTTAGAACTTGTTTGGCAGTTCATGAAAAAAGATCCGTCAAGTAAAGTCCTAGACCCCCAAGTAGCACACGCATTTGAGCTAATCTGTTCCACATGATTCTGAAACACTGCATTCATGTCATTTCGGTCTTGACTCATATGCGTACCATTACTTGCTTGTATTGCCAGCGTTCTCATTTTATTGAGGATTTCAGTGTTAGCACGCAGAGTTCCCCAAGCAATTTCGGCAGTATTTTTTGCCTGAGTAACAACGCTTTGCACACGCTTTGTCGTTGAAATTTCCATGTTTATATTCTTTGCAAGAATTGATGCCGATGGGTCACTGGCAGGATTAGGATTTTTTAACCCAGAAGCTATCTGCGCTTGGGCATTGCCAAGGCTTTTATCCGTGCGCCCCATTTGTCTAAGAATGCTTTGTGCACCAGCATCGATCTTCATAAATTCCTCAATCTCTTACTACCTATTTTACTGATGCAAAATTCGAGCCAAGCTTGAAACAAAGCGATAGTCATAAAGAATTAAATCTACAATTTATTTTAAATAATCGTTAACTATTTTTGATTATTACTAATAGTAAGCATTGCTCACACGGATGATTAGTTATCACGTCATGCTTTACAGCAAGAACCTATGCTTACAGAAGGAAATCTCCTGGCTGCTCTTGCTGAATTTGGTGACAACCCCATATTAAGGAGATTTTTTATGATTACACACTTTAAATATATATTCACAACTATAGCTATTATTGGCTCATATCTTGGGGCAACAACTACGGCTTATCTTCCTGGAGATGAATCACCAACTGCAAAATTTAGAAATGATATTATAAGAATAGGTGCAGCAGGTGGATTTGATGGTTTTACAGCACCTGGCAGAAACTGCAAGGCACTTTACATTACCTTGGTAGAATCAGGCACGGCAGCCCAAGCAAATAATGTTCATACAAATAGCTACACAGGATCTGGAGAGATTCCTCATCTTTCCAGTGCCATTAAAGATATCTGGATCGAAGGAGATGCGCATGGATTTGATACTCTTGTTTCAGGAGGCGCTGCTTACGCCCTATTTACTCCTGCTGCCGAAACCACCATTCACTTTTTGCTAACCAGAGCGCCGGCAACTAGCCCTCACTCGTGGTTCCAGGGCCCTCTTCTCGCTAAATGCAGGCTGGTAATTGAGCCTGACTCTGCAGACCCATTCATTAATACTGTATTACCAATGGCAGGCGGAAACATCATAATAGGCTCTGCTGTATCTCCGGCGGTTGGTTTTTCTACATTGTTAAGTACCATTACTGCACCTTGTCCTATTCAAAGATACCCAAGCATGGCTGCTAAAAATGCTCATGATAAAGCCTTAATAACATTAAGAGAAGCCACAACATTCCCCTATCCGGTTAATGGCATTAGCTTAAGCGGGCCTTATCAGGTTGCATTTAATGCGACTTCTGATCTTGTCGACCCTTCAGCTGATTCTGCAAATGCTGGATACACTATTGCAGCCCACAAAACACTTTCGCTTGATGCTGCGTTTGCGCCACTACCTGGCATTCGCTCACTACTTGTGGAAGGAGGAACATCTCATATTAAGGTCGTAACATCTCCAATACCATTACCAAAAATATCTACCATAAATCCACACAACTAAAAGCTTCTAAAGCTTCTCCACCAGCCCCTTCGTTTAATTAAACGGAGGGGTTTTTATGATTTGGCATCATCTACGGTAGCTCAACAATCTCATCATCCCGCACTTATTCAATCTATACCTAGACTATTTGAATAATCATTACGCAAATAGCTTTAGTCTTTCAAATAATACCTAAAGTATAGATTCATAAAATAGGTAATAATTAAATAAATATAGCAATTAATACTATTTAATTAAATATTTATTAACTATTTTTATTTATAAATATTAATAAGCATGACAACTCATGAAAAGTTCGTGGTCGCGTTCTGCTGCATAGCAAGACAAATGAATTTCAAGCTGTTCTTGTTGACTTAAATGAAACTTTAATATTAAGGAGACTTTATTATGATTAAACAATTTAAACAAATGTTAGGACTAGCTGCGACCATAAGTTCATGCTTTGCAGCTACTGTTTACACTCCGGGATTTGAACTGGCCGATGGGTCTAGAAGTGATATTATTCGCGTTGGAAGCGCTGGAAGCTTTTCAGCATATACCGACCCTAGCAAAAGTGTTAAGGCGCTTTATATAACACTTGTAGCATCAGGTACAACTGCAGAACCGAATAACGTTCCTACTTTTAGTACGTATACAGATACTGGCATGTTGCGTCATCTTCCTTCTACAATTAAAGACGTGTACATAATGGGCGATGCTACAGACTTTTCTACCCTTGTTTTAGGAAACTCTCTTCATACTTACTATAGCCCTGCTTATCGTCCTGCGGCTTATGCTTTACCTACACCTGCAGAAAAAACAACTGTTCATTTCTTGCTATCTCACGCTCCTGCTGTTAGTCCTCTCCTTTGGTTCCAAGGACCACTTCCGGCTGCATGTAAATTAGTAATTGAACCAGGTTCGGCAGATCCATTTATAAATACTGTATTGCCTCTAGCAGGCGGTAAAATTGTAATTGGTGCTCCTGTTGCTCCTGAAGCTGGTTTTTCTGATTTGTTAGCTGGAAGTTCAGGACCATGCCCAATTCAAAGGCATCCTAAATTATTGGTAGAAGACGCTCACGACAAAGCAGTTATGACACTAGCAGAAGCTACATCTTTCAATGATGCTGTTAATGGAATTAGTTTGGCTGGCGCATTCCCGGTTACTTTTTACAAACCTTCTGATCTTGTTGATCCTGCTGCTAACTCTGCGGAAGCTGGATACGTTGTTGGTGAACGTACCACACTTACACTTTTCGGTAAGCATGGTGTATTGCCAGAAGTAAACGCTACTCTTACTGCTGGAAGCACATCTAAGCTTGTAGTGGCATCAGCTGCTCCTAAGTTACCAATAGTATAACATCTATTTCTACAATCCTTAGTTGCTCCCTCATTTGTGAAATTCATAAATGGGGGAGCTCTCCATATTAGATGATAGTTAACAAAATAATTAAATATAAATTATTTATTATTTATTTATATTTAATTATATATTAACTGTTTTTATTTATAAATATTATTAAGCATTACATTCCTGACAGATTCGTGGTCGCGTTCTGCTTCATAGCAAGGCAAATAAATATCAGAACTGCTCTTGTTGAATTAAGTA
Organism: Alphaproteobacteria bacterium; assembly: GCA_037138055.1. Classification (GTDB taxonomy): domain Bacteria; phylum Pseudomonadota; class Alphaproteobacteria; order Paracaedibacterales; family CAITNM01; genus CAITNM01. Next base: position 20,467 of record JBAXJB010000022.1, read on the forward strand.
AAAATTTAATATTAAGGAGAATTTATTATGATTAAAATGTTTAAGTATCTCATGGTATTACCTGCTATTATTGGCTCATACCTTGTAGCACCACCTGTAACCACTTATTTTCCTGGTGTTGAATTAGAAAATGGCACAAGACACGACACTATATTAGTTGGAGGTGCCGGTGGATTTAGTGGGTTCACCCAACCAAGCAGCAAAATTAAAGCACTCTATATAGAGTTCGTACAATCAGGAACAACTGCCGTTGCTAACACAACTCACACCTACACGGGAGGCGGCACCGTCCCTCATCTTCCGACTACGCTACAACACCTTTGGATTGGAGGCGATGCTCTTGGGTTTAACACGCTGATGGAGACTGACTACACTTTATTTTCTTTGCCCACACCTGCTGTTGGCACAATCATTCACTTTGCACTTACCAGACAACCAGCAGCAAGACCCGCACATTGGTTCCAATACATCCTTCCAGCTGCTTGTAAACTTGTAGTTGAACCCGCTTCAGCAGATCCATATATACTATCTGCTGTTCCAGTAAGTGGTGGGACGATTGTCCTTGGTTCAAATGTTACCGTTCAAGCTGGCTTTAATACTGAACTGAATAGCGCGGTATATCCATGCACTATTCAAAGACATCCGAACATAGCGGCTAGTGACGCTCATAGTAAGGCTAGACTGACAATAAGCGAAAATACAACTTTCCCTTGGGCTGTAAATGGCATCAGTTTAAACGCAGGAGAATCATGCGCGTCGACATTTTTGGCGAATTCTGACCTTGTTGACCCTACAGCAGCAGCAGCTGTAGATTTAACTGCTGGTAGCACCGATGCTATTTGTACGCTTTCTCTTTATGCAGCATCTGCAGACCTTCCAACATACACTAGCACCGTATCTGCCGGATCTAAGGTTGTTGTAGCTACATCTGCACCAAAATTACCTTCCATTAGCCTATACCACTAAAAATAAAACTTAATGACTCTTTCGTATAGAAACGAGAGAGTCATTATCTTAAATAATCAACAAAAATACCAAAAATATAACTCATAGAGTTTCATAATATATTAACTTTTTTTCACTATTAATATTATTAAGCATTGTTCACACGGATGATACGTAGATGATCTTTGCTTTTCCGCAAGAAGTTATATTACTTAGGTGAATTTCCAAATTTGTTCTTGCTGAGCTTGGTAACAACTTAATATTAAGGAGATTCTATAATGATTAAAAAATTTAAATACATGTTGGGATTTATCGCTACCATCAGCTCATACACTGAAGCAACAACTTGTTACTTTCCTGGGTTAGAAGGACTTGAAGAAAGAAGCGATAACATTCGAATTGGTAGCTCAGGAGGATTCACTGGCGTTACGATGCCAAGCCCTACGTGCAAATCACTTTATATAACTTTTATAAAAACGGCATCACCGGTTGAACCCAACACAATCCCCACTAATGGCTACAGAGGCAGTGGAGAATCCCCTAAATTTCCAAGCACTCTCAATGACATTTACTTGATGGGTGATGCTAGTGACTTTCAAACCCTTGTTGTAGGTAACACTCGTCATGGCCCAATGGCACCTGAATATAGTCCTGCAGCTTATGCTTTGCCTACTCCTGCTGCTAATACTAACATCCATTTTTTACTTACCAGGGGACCAACCACAAGCCCATTACTATGGTTTCAAGATACTCTTCCCGCTGGCTGCAGGCTAATTATTGAGCCTGGGTCTGCAGATCCTTTTATTAATGTTGTATTGCCGTTAAATGGTGGAGATATATTAATTGGAGCACCTGTATCGCCTGCGGTTGGGTTTTCTCACTTATTAGCAGGTATGACAAGAATATGTGATATTCAAAGACACCCTAAAGTACTGGCCAGCGAAGCTTACTTAAAAGCTGTAATGACACTGAAAGAAACAACTGTTTTTCCAGGTCATGTAAATGGTATTAGCTTGAGCGGCGCGCATCCAGTTACGTTTGAAGCTAACTCGGATCTTGTAGACCCCGCAGCTAATTCTGCTGGTGCTGGGTATGTTATCGCAACAAAAAGAAAACTCGAGCTTTACAGTTCTCATGCACCTCTTCCGGCTATTGCATCTTACATGGAACCCGGGGGAACCTCTAAAATTATTGCGGTAAAAAAGGAACCAGAATTACCAATAACGTCACTAAAACGCGATAAAAAGTAAAAAGCTCTGTCATCACCCCGCGGCATGAGTCGCGGGGAATTTCACTATCGTCGGCTACCAACCAAACGAAGTTTTGCAAAAGTCTTTTCAACAAACAGTGCAAAAGCCCCATTGCCCATAACGTTGTGAAATGTCCCAAAGGGGTCATGCAACACGTACAAAGTGGTGATAAGGCTAACCATTTCCGATGAAAACCCCAAATGTTCTTTAAGCACAGGCAGTACTACTAGCAGGCTAGCCCCGGCTATGCCAACGCAGGCTAGTTTTGCAATGCAAAATCCAATCACATAAGGAATAAATTCAATAAAGCTAGGCATAGGAACGCCACTGACTACCAATAGGGTGAGCGCCGTTAGGGTAATGGTAATGTCATCACCCAGCATGTGCATGTTTGAAGCCGTTGGAACAACCATGCGCGCAAGGGTTGGGTGACGTGCATTCTTTTCAGTGCATTCCAAGGTTACCGGCATAGTGACAGCTCCAGACATGGTAGAAAAGCCGGTAATACCCGCAGGTAACATATTGAAAATAAGTGACTTCATTGGCTTGTAACCAATACTGACCACCTTATATAAAGTCAGCACATACAAAAAACTAACCCCAACATTAAGAGCAAAAATTGGCAAATATTTCGTGTACAAAAACGTAAGCGTGTCTTCGCTGTTCATTTTCAACATGAAGCCCAAAACGTATAAGGGCAATATGGGCAAGAAGGCTTTTTTTAGGAACACACCAATTGAGACTTGCAGTTTTCGAATGCGTTCAACGAAGCTGCCCACAAACTTTTGCCCCTTAGCTTTCACGCAAATGAATGACAATACAAACGCTGCCAAAGCCACAAAGTCTGAACGCAAACCGTGTTTTATAGGCATGCGAAAATACGGAAGTACCGATGACGAAGCCTCAGCCATAGTAACGTGCACAGCCAGGTGGGGAATAACCACACTTCCTACGCCATAGGCAAAACAAAGGGCCACCGCGTTGGAAAGGCAAATCAACCCAAGCAGTGAAAACACTAAAATGGGGCCTTTTTCATCGGCTGAAATAAGGGCATTAAACATGTAGGCAAAAATCATGACGGGCAGAAAAAACAGCACACAATCAATGAAGAATAAACTTAAGGTGTAAGCACCGCGCACCCATGCGTGGGGCAGCATTTCACCAAACAAGCTGGCAAAAAGAATACAAAGCAAAAGCTGAAAAGGGGTTGAACGCAATAGCGACCCCATAAGGAATCCGTTTATCTTCGTGAATTTCCCATTTTACCATAGGGTGGCCTACATCGCAATTTTTTTTGAAATTGAAAAATAAAACATGACACGTTATATAAATATTACAGAAACTTATATAAAGATGACATTGTGAAAACAATTAAGATACTACAAGTAGCTTTTCTGCTGAGACTCACAAACTTTTTATGCCTTATAACAGCTGCTTTTATACTTATTAGCATGCCGTGCAACTTTGCTGCTGCGGCTGCTATCGATGGCATTGACGAAGAAGAGCTGATCAGAAAGAGTGCTTTGATCGATGGATTCGCTGATCTAGGTCATGAATGGGCTATACTAAAAAAATTAGAGGGACTTACTAGAGGACAATATGGTTATGAACGAAATAATGTTGTCGCAAGAGAATTTATTGAAATGCTTGCACTTCAGGGTAATGAAATAGGCATAGGCTATAAAATAGTGGGGATTTATGAAGGAAGGTATGGTTATGCTAGAGATCGTAATGCTGCGAGAGACTTTATTGAAATGCTTGTAGCTCTGGGAAATAAAGCAGGAATAGACCGCAAATTAATGGAACTTGAAGGATTGTATGCTTATGCTAGAGATCGTAATGCTGCGAGAGACTTTATTGAAAGGCTTGCAGCTCAAAGGAATGAAGCAGGCATAAACTATAAAATAGAAGGTCTTACTGGTGGACATTATGGTTATGCCATAGACCATAATGCTGCAAGAGAATTGAATGATACCCTTGCACGTGAAGGTAATGAAATAGCTATAAACAGAAAGATAGTTGGAATTGCTCTTGGAAAGTATGGATATGAAAAAAATCCCGACCAAGCAAGACAACTGAATGAAAGACTTGCAAATCAGCATAATGAACGAGCAAGTCTCAACAAAGTAAAAGGACTTACTTTTGGAGAGTGTGGTTATGACGAAGATCATGCTGCTGCAAGAGAATTGAACGATATGCTTGTAGATTTCCACATTAACGAGGCCATAAAGCACAAAGCGCAACAACTTGTACTTGGCGGAGTGCATCCTATATACACGCAAGACCTTTTTGCTGCAGAAGAATTATTGAGCCAACTAAGTGGGTCGTATATATAAAGTAAAGAAAAATACGTTATTTCAGAGGACGTACGCTCCCTTGGAATTTCGTTTTCTCAATTATATATTGGTGCTTTGAGTACTTGCTTTAAAAACCTAACCTGTATAATCGCAATTTTTTTTGGATGGGCTTTTTTGATATTTTTATTATTTAATACTTGTAAAATAAAATACAATATACTATATAAATATCACAACCACTTACAGAAAGATTGATTTATGAAATTAAAAAACATTCAGCTTCTTGTAGCTGGTGCCTTAATACTAATTAGTATGCCGTGTAACGCAGCTGCACCGAATCAGAACGAAGACGTCCCAAAACGAGCTCGCACGGGTGATTCAACAAGTGCTTCAGCGGCTTCAAGCTTTGGCGATACCACAGCACAAGCAGTAGCTCCTGTGTTTTCTAAACAGGATGAGTTGATCGATGGATTTGCTGATCTAGGCCATGGTTGGGCTATACTCAACAAAGTACTTTTTAATCGAGCTACTGCAAAAGATTTTATTGAGAAGCGCATAGCTTGGGGATGTGAAACTGCTATAAACTTCAAAATAGAAGGGCTTTGTAAAAAACTGTATGGTTATGAGGAAAATCTTACTGAAGCAAGACGTTTGAATGATGATCTTGTAGCTCAAGGGAATGAAACTGCTATAAACCACAAAATAAAAGGGCTTTGGCGCGGACTGTACGGTTATGAGACAAATCCTACTGAAGCAAGACGTTTGAATGATGATCTTGTAGCTCAAGGGAATGAAACTGCT
>JBAXJB010000023.1:0-23648 GCA_037138055.1 Alphaproteobacteria bacterium
CCTGTGTTTTCAACAAACACTCTAATGCGTTGCACTTCATTTTAGAACCTGGCGAGTAGCATCTATGCAGAGAGAATTAAATAGGATGAAAATAAATGTTGTTACAAAGCAGATTATCGTTACTGTTAGCACTGCTATTTTGTTTTTTTGAAACATCATTTTTTGCAGTTACAGCCTCTTCTTCAGTTCCAAATCCACAAGCAGATCCAGATACATTCATAAGTGCTAATCCTATGCCGACAGCAGGCCCAAGTTATCCAGCATATATTGGTAGATTCAAAAGTTTTCTTAGATCAACTGCTGAAGGACAATTATTTATTAAAGAAGTATTAAAAGGTAACGTAGATAACGCACCTATAAATCTTACGGCTTTTAGATCAAGTAACACAGTTATTGAATACACAGCCTGGTACAATTCCCAATTCGCAGTAAGTGGTGCATCGGCGGCTAGAATTGCCGAAGTAGAAGAACAAAGAGTTCATGCAGAAGCACAAAGAATTGATGCAGAACAAAGAGCTAGTGCCGTACAACGCCAGGCTGAGGCACAAATAATTGAGGCGGAACAAAGAGTCCATGCCGTAACCGAAGAACTAGCTGTCAGCTCAGGGTACGGCGATTTAACATCCAAAAATGATAGACTTGCTATCGTTATGACAGAATCAAGAAAAGGTAATGTAAGAACGGAAGAGCCCGTCAAAGTTAGCGAACCTGATTCTTGGCGATTAGATATTCCTTACACAAAAAATGGTAGAAAAAAAACCATTAGTATTGTTTTTGGACCGGAAAGCGAAGTTGATGCTGTGCTAGCTATGCCTAATGTTCAAGATAAATTAGCAGAATGTGTTGGTCGCAATCATGACTTAGCTGCGCTCTTTGAACAATCAAAAACACGTATAGTTGTATTTGATTTAACCAATATCACAAAAGTAAAAGGTGTTTATGGAGTGGGCCTTCCTATTTTCTGGAGTGATGGAAGGGAAGATGGTCTTTTCTTTTCATGCATTTCGGCAGATGAAGCAGACGAAGAATTCGCAAAAGCAGAATTTCTATTTAGCGCCGGTCGCGCATACAATGCCGCTTCTGGTGCCATGAGTGATCTCATAACTGATATTCTTTCAAGTGCGCAGCCCCTAGATCATCATTTTAAGCAAATTGCTCAATTAGCTTCCACTAGCAGTCGCTTAGAAGGGTATTTAAAATACCATGGTGATTTGAATAAAAAACTAACTGACTCGCACGCATTGCCTTTAAGAAATTTCTTAAATATTCGCTTTTTATCGCCTGCTGATGTTGTACGTGCAAGAACTCAAGTTTCACACGAATTTGATGGAATACTAAGTGCAATACCAGCTGACCCAACAGGACTGCCTCTTGGTAGTCAGGCTTTAGGCAAATTTCTTAAAAAAATTCATTCTTCAATCATGTTGCCTACTGAAGCAGAGTTTTCAACAGAAGAAATACAAGAAATTTTTGAAGAATTAGGTCTTTTACTAGAAACAGATGGCGGCGAGATTGTTATCAACAGCCCATTCTTCGCTAAATTGTTAGAATTTAGCAAAAACGTTACAGCTGTTAAAAAAAGCATGCTCAGTAAAAATGAAGGTTTGTATAAAGAGCCACAAGTACAAGCAGCGATTAAAGCTATAGAAGAAAGTATCGTTGTCGCAAATCCCGCAATTCCCGCTGATTTTTTGTCAATATGTGAAACTTTTCATGATCCAATGAATATTGGGATAAAATCTAAAGGGCTGCAAAAAATACGTGATGAATTACTGGCTATACCTGATCGCAGTTTAAGCATGCCATTGCAAGATGCTGGATTTTGTAAGACACCTGCATCAGGTCCTCAAATTGCTTGCATTCAACCTGTTTTGTTTTTGCTTCAGACATTTGCTGAAGATCAATTTAATAAAGTGAAAAAATTCTCAATTATTGGTGATCTTGATCTGGCTGTTCAAGCTGCGTGTTCCATGTATTACGGTCGCTCTCTTCAAGCAATAAAACAAAATTTATTAAATTCATCCCATGCTTTTAGTCACGAAAATTACAAAAAACTAAAGGGCTCAGAAAATGTTGCGTTTATGCGAGAGTACTTGGTTTCTGTAATGAATGGTGCAGCAATTACTGTAGATTTAGATGCATTAAAACGAAGCGCTCTTGATATTCAAACAGATTTTTCAGCTAGGATTAAAACAGGGCTAATGCTTAGAACTTGTGAATTAATAAACTCTAGTGAATTTAAGCCTAAATTAAGTGTTAAAGAAGCCGTGGAAATTTCCGAAAGATCCGCTTATTTTGATAATCCAGCAATTGCCGATGCAGTGCTACAGTATGAACTGCAAGATAACACTTTAAAGACAGAAGAAGACAAAAAGAAGTTTTTAGATAGCTATATTAATGTAAAACTTTTCAAGCCGGGTGCTGCAGGTGGTGTTGCAGAAGTAGAATATTCAGAAAAAATTACAAGATTAAACGCATTTTTCACTCAATCACTTGCCGCTACTGCTAAAGACGCAGACTTAGTGAAACTGGTTCTGACGTTGCCCATGCTAAAACAAGGTTACAAAAAAAGCCATCGTGAGCTTTTGCATATTATTTCTGCGTTTACAGAGGCTGCTGCCGGTGGTGGAGCCGGTATGGCTGCAGGTGGTGCAAGCGCAAGAAACATGGTAATAGAAGAATTACTTAAGAAATTCAATGCCAATAGTAGTTTGTATAGTGAAGATAAAAGGCTAATGGTCAAAAGAATATTAGAAAAATTACTAACAATACAAGGAATTAGTAAAGAGTTTTTAGCAATGGCAAATAGCGCAGGCGCAATAACAGTTGCTTCTCCACATGCCGCGTCTTCTGGGCCTTCTTTTAGAGTAACAGTAGGACTTTCACAGCTTGATTTTGACGCGGTATTTGCAAACCACGATTATAACGTATTTTATAATGCTGTAAAAATACTGCATTTCATTGAACTAACAATGCCATCTGACGATGAGCTTGAAATATTAAAAGCCTTAATGTTGTCAAGTATGCCAGATACAGCAGATGCTACCGAAAAACAGAGAACAGAACATCTTTTGACGGGCATTATTCAAATAGCTAAGGATTTACGTTTTCTGTCTGTTGATTTTTACAAACAAATTGCAGCCCTTATGCAGTTTGTGGAAGACTTCCAGAAACAAAAAGTTAAATATGACGAACCAACAGGTAGTGAAGGTATTGATTTTTATGCAAACGTTAATCTCCTAGGATCGGCAAGTGCAGGGGGTGCTTTTGGTAGTGCTACAGCAGGAGGAGCAATCGCATTAGCTGGTCAAGTAGAGAGAGTTTACGCAGACACAGAATTAGGTGAAATTGTTTCGCTAGCTGGTCCAATGGCGAGTGGCTTGTATAAGAAACTTAGAGACACAGGGACTCTTCCTGAAGCAATACGTGCAGCGGTAAAAGATAAGTATGGTGTTGACATACCCATAAAATATGTAGGAAAAGCAGCCTCTGCAGCCCCAGCTGCTGGCATTGGTGGTGCTAATAAATTCATTTATGCCGCTGCGAATCCATTGTCGCCTTGGTTTACTAAAACTGAGAAAAAACTAGCCGAAGAAATGACTGCTGCATTTGGTGCTGTTGGAGCGCTCGGCAGTTTTAACGAAGCTTCAGTAAAAATACAAACACACTACGAACCACTTATGCAAATGCAAATAGCTTATTTGCGAGACATAAATTTCTCAAAGCTGAAAAACGAAGAAGATGTCTTTTACCTTGTTCGGCAGTTGTTAACGTGCGTTGATCTTTATCTGCGCATTAAAAAACATGAGAAATTCATTGCTGATATTGACTTAATACCACCAAGTCAGCCAGGCGCTAAAAAAGATTTGGAACGTAAACTGAAAGCTTTTGAAACAGAGTGTCTCCACCCAACAAAATATACTGTTGGCCACATTGTTAAGCCATACAAAACTCCTGCTGCCTTGAGTGATCAGCAAACTAATGATCTTTTGAAAAAAGTAAAAACAGTAAATCCTGATTTGAAGAAGCTTATTGGAAACACGATTATACAAGAATTTGAAAGGGGCTCAACCGATATCATAAGTCGCGTGCTAAGTGTTATAGATACTTATGCCGGCGCGTGGTAAAGGATTATCTCCCCGCTGATTTTACTCACGGGGGGAGTTTTCACAGTGTTATCCTGAGTCCTGTAGGACGTCAGGATACAGTGGGTAATATCAGTAGTTTATAGTTTTTTTAATTCTCTTTTTATTTTATTTATTTTCATTTGAGCTGTTGGTATAGCAGTCTCAATATTGGCTCTAGCAGCCTTTATGCTTTCTATGAAAGATGCACGAACTTCTTCATCAATTTGCTTATCAGCTAATTGAGCTTCAATCAACACAAGTTCCTGCTCTAAACTCTCTGCAGTCACAACTGGTGCAGCGAAAGCTGCTGGTCGAGCAGGAGGTTTCGGAAGTTCAGCAACTACAACTTCGGCCGTTTGAGGAGGAGGTGGAAGCACAACTACAATAGGGAATCTCTTCTTTAAATTTTTTATTTTCATGTTAGCTGATGGCAGAGTGCCTTCTCCAACACTAACTCTGGTTGCTGCTATGCTATCTATTATGGCTTGATAATCTTCTAACTCAGATTTCTTAAGCTCAACCTGAGCTTCAATCAATACAAGTTCCTGCATTAAAGTGGCAGAATCAAGCGCTACAGGTGCAGCAAAAGCTGCTGGTCGAGCAAGAGGTTTCGGAAGTTCAGCAACTGCTACCGCTGCTAATTCATCTGCTTCTCTTTTTGCTTTAGCTTCAGCTTCAGCTTCTCTTTTTTCTTCAGCTGCAGCTAGAGCCGCTAGCGCCATAGTTTTAAGTTTTTTTGCCTTTAAAGCTGCTGATTTGAGAGGTTTAATTACTCCAACTTTCAGCAGAGCAACTTCGAGCTCCTTTTGCTTTTCGGATGCTTTGCCCGGCTTAGCTATGCTTGCCGAAGCAATGGCTGTAGCTTCTTTAGCTTCAACTAGTTTTCTAGTGCTTGCTTGCAGGCCTGTTATCAATTCAAAGCAGATTTCTAGCGTTCTGTTGAACTCAAAAAGTTCATTGCCGCGCGATGCAATTACGTCTATATCACCTGAAAGTCTCTCAAGCTCAGAGACAAAGCCAAGCTCTTTTAGTGTGTCTACTAATTTTTCAATCTCTGGTTCTATAGCTGCAATATTTGTTTCAAGACCTTGAATCTTCTTTGTTAATAATTCAATTTCTGCGGCAAGTTTTTTACTTTTTTTGTCTAATTCAGTGCAGAGCGTAGTATGTTTGCGAAGCTCTTTATCTAATTCTTTAAGTATCTCATACTTTTGGCCTAATTCTACAAATTGATCTTCATCTTGTGAGGTAAGCACATATTCATCCTCATGCTCTGGTATAGTTGCACTAAATGTTTCTATTTCGTTTTCTTTTTCTTTTTTTTCCCTTTGTGCATTTGACTTTGCTAATGCTCCTTCTTCTAATGCCTCAGTTACAATACGTGCTTCTTCTTCTGTCTGTCTTTTTTCTGAAATAGATTGTTCAAGCTTAGTTTTATGCGTAATTAGTAATATTTTTTTAGCGACTAATTGCTGATTGAGTGCTTCTCTGGAAACAAATTCGTGCTCAGCCAGAATACGATTTGCTATTCTCTTTTCTTCTGCAGATAAGTTTTCAGTTTTTAAATACTCATCAATTCCTTCTCTAGAAATACCATTGAATTTTTGTCCAAGACCAATTAGTGCGGTTACAAATCGATTAGTGACAGATTCTCTGTATGTGTCACCTGCAATAAGTCTATTAACTCTTGTCGAAAAATCTCTAAGATCATTTTGAGTCATAACAATGGGATCAAATTTTTCTGCAGCAGAATTTGTTTTTAAAGCTTCTTTTACTTGCTTAATCAGCGGATGTATATCAACTGCTTGTATTGGCGTGTTTGAAAGTAAAGTGTCTCTCAGATAGCCGCCAGAGACCTGTTCATAATTAAAAACTACATAGTACAAAGAAGCAAAAAGTGCTTTTTTTTGATTTTCAGTGAGGTATCGTATTTCCTCTAAAAGTCGCTCGAAAGAAGCAAAAGGAGCGGTTCTTTCATTATCTGCTTCGTCTTTTTTTGCTGGTCTTTTTAACATAAAAAGAACTCTATAGTCTCTTAGTAATTGCACAGTCAGTGGCCTGGCAGAGAAGTCTGTTGCAGACTCAAGCAACGTTCGTTCCTGAGCAAGTATGGACATATATTCATTAAACACCGCTTTATCTCGCTCTTCTATTTTGGCGCGAAGATTGCTGATAGCACTTGTGATGGTTTGATCAATACTAAGAAAGTCAGAATCTGCATATAATCCCAACTTTTTGGTTGAAAGAATTGAGGCTTCAAGGTTTAGTGTTAAATCAAGTGATAACTGCAAATGATCAATTGTTCCGATTTTCATTTTTTCGTTATTAGGTATTTCAGTGTATATATTTAAAAAAGCATCATTAAAGATAGTTACTCTTTCTTCTGGATTGGCTTTTTCCATTTTTTCTTTAGTTCCGTAAGCAAATTTTTCATAAAGCTCACCGGCCTTTACTTCCTTTTTAGTGCCGTTAGCAATTTCCACGACTCCATCTTTTTCTGCTCTTACTTCATAAACCTTACCTTCAAATGCTGTTGTCTTGTATTTATTGGCTATGCCGCAAGCTTCACTCATTCGCATAAGAACCTCAGCAACTTCACTATCAGGAATAAACCTGCTGGTAATGACTCTGGTAACAGTCTTTTTTCCGAAATTTTCTTCTATGGTTTCTGATGTCGTTGTTACGAATTTTAGTGACTGATTGTATAATGTTTGCACACACTCGCAGTCACTAAGCACTTCTGCTAATTTTGCTAGTCGTTTATTAATGCCTTTAATTTTCCCGTAATAACTAGCAAGCTCTAGTTTTAGTGGGTCTTCTTCGTCTAAATTCACTCCGCCACCCGCTACTCCACCAGCTAATTCACCGCCAGAAGCATCAGCGCGCTCTTCCAAAATGGTCTCCAGAACATCACCACCCATTTGGCTTTTTAGGCGCTTAAGTTCTGCTGCTAGGGCAGCTTCTCTTGCGGTAAGTTCGCTTACTTGTTTTTTGTAGGGGGTAGCACTTTCTCTCTGTAACGCTTTTTTTAATTGTTCTTTGGTGGGCGTTAATAGTGCTGCTTTTTCTGCCAATACTGCCATTTGCGCGTTAATTATTCTTAGCTGATCTGCTGCTTTTTCTCGTTCTTCAAGCATGTCTGCTTGGAGTTTACGTTCTTGTTCTTCTGCAGCTAGTCTTTTTGCTTCTGCTTTTTGCAAAGCTGCTTGATGAGCTATTGCAGCCGCAGCTTGTTGAAATTTTGCTTTGGCGCTTATTTTATCGCTAAGATTTTCTCCAGGTTTTACAGGAGATAGTCCGTGAGCCTCAGCTATTGCATCATCTTCTTGTCGTTTTCTTAATCGTTCGTTGAATTGATGAAGAGCCGCGACTTTACCTTTTAATGTTTGAGCTGATTTAGCTACAATTTCTTGTGCGATAGGATCATCTGTTTGTCTTTGTTGAAGAAGAGTGAATGCCGTTACTACTGAGCTAACATCTTGGTCGTTAAAAGTGATTGTTGTACTAGCATTAATGTTTGAAAATATTGCCAAGCAAGCGAGTAAATAAAAAAACTTACAAAATTTTTGAGTAATCAATTGAGTAGCTATATTTTTCATCATCATCCTATAAATATTCAAATAAATTAAAAAATGTAAGCAAAAGTTAAAGAAGTTGAAAATATTTTTGGTCTGAACCGCACAGTGATTTTGTCATTTGATGTTGCGACAGTTTTTGAGTAATTGTTCCATTCAGAATAGGGCATATAACGTGTATCTATACCCACTTTAAATGAATTAAACTTTCTTTCGAACCCTACGCCGAAGATAGTGCTTTTTAAAAATTTACTGCGTTTCTCAAAAAAAGTAGCTACAGGATTTAATAAATCGTTAGATGATAACGTAAATTTATTTTCAAATTTACTTCTATCTATTCCAATTAAACCATAAAGGAAATTATTATCACCCGTTAAATAAAATCCTGCACGTAGCGCAATGCCCAGAGTCAGACTCTGCTTAAATGTGCTTTGGTAACCTCTGTTTGCTGGTGCTAAAGGATCGTGCCCAGATTCTTGCAAGGTTATTTGTCCACTGCCATGACCAATGTACACCTCAGGACTCAACACAAATGGGGTGTTGGGAACCATCCACAAAAACCCCGCTATTGCTTTGCCGCTTACCCCATTAGTTCTTTGGGTTTTATTATTAGCAAAATACATTTGTGTACCAATCACAGTCCGAAGATCTTCAGTCCTCTTCGCCGTCATGCGATCATGGCCCACTGAAACCCCCACATAAAATTCAACCGGACGTGCAGTTGCTACCTCAGTTGACTTAGTGGCTTCTGCAGTCTGTGCAGATTTTCCAGCATTTACACAAAGCGTACTTAGTGTAATAACAGCCAATAATAACCTTTTCATGCGAATTTCCCCTTCTTTGTTGAGGCCAGATATAGTTAAAAATACAGAAAATGTCAATAGTTATTCATTTTTATGAGCAAATATTATGACAAAAAATATTAAAATGCATATAAAACATTAAAACAAAATAACAAAATTCACAAAAATACAGGTGTAAGTGTCACTTTGTTAATCAATTCCCAACGTAGACTGAGGTTGCTTAATTCTTAGGCAACTCCATCGTCTCCATTACTTTAATAAAGTTTACTGGCAACTCAGCCTTTACCACAATTTTCTCACGCTTGGCATATAATGGTACTTCCATTTCTGTGCAATGCAAACACAGGGATTGCCTCTCATTCTTAATGCCATATATCTCATCACCTACAATAGGGTGCCCAATGGCTTGCATATGAATACGTAATTGGTGGGTGCGCCCGGTAATGGGTATTAATTTCACCAGTGTTGCCGTTGCTGACCTTTGTAATACAGTGTACTGGGTAAAAGCCTGCTGCCCTTGGGGATCAATTTTTCCCCACCATGACTTTTTATCAGTTGATTTTTTGGCAATGGGAAGGTTTATTTCTCCGCTGTGAACGGCAATTACTCCATGCACTACTGCAAGGTATGTTTTTTGAATCTGGTGATTTAGGAAAAGTTCGCTGAGCCGTTTGAGGGCCGCCTTGTTACGGCCTAAAAGTAAACATCCAGTAGTGTCTTTATCAAGTCGATGCGCCAGTTCAGGCCTTTTAGGCAGGCCAAAACGCAAGTCATCTAAATAATCTTCAAGGGTTGTCATTTTGCGCCCCGCACCTTTGTGCACAGGAAGGCCTGCGGGCTTATTAATAGCCAGCATTAAGGCGTCTCTATAAATAACTTCCACGGGCCGTAACTCCCCCGAGACAATATCTGTAAAAAAACCACAATGAATGCCAAAAAAAATGATGTCAATGGACTATTTAGGGATTGACACATAGTTATCCACATTTTTTTTTCTATTTTTATGAATAGGTTGTATGCAGAAAATTAAATAAAATTTTTTGATAATTTATTTGAAAACCTGCAGAATACAAAGGGATTCAGGGGACTAGCCTGTTTTTTCAGCAAAGCGAACAGACATGACAGCTGGCCTCAACACGGAACCCTTATCCACGATTTATCCAATGATTTATCCACAGATTTTGGGGATAAGTTAATTAATTGTTAACGCTGGGTATTTTGTGCCTGTATAATAAGCTAAATAGTGATTTTTGACAGGTATTTTTATGGACTATATGCGCCAAGCCTTGCAGTTGGCCAAACACGCCATCCACCATGATGAAGTACCTGTTGGAGCCATTTTAGTGTTAAATGATCATATAATTGCGCAAACCTATAATCAGTGTGTTATGGACTGCAATTCCCTTCATCATGCAGAAATGTTGGCTATTAATCAGGGCATTGCTCATTTGCAAACGCCGTATTTAAACGAATGCACTCTTTATGTAACCCTGGAACCTTGCCCTATGTGCGCAGCAGCTCTTGCCCAAGCTAGAATCGGCAAGCTTGTGTTTGGGGCGTATGACCCCAAAACTGGTGGAGTTGAGCATGGACCCAAAATTTTTGACCACGCTCATTATAAACCAGAGATCATTGGAGGAGTTTTAGAAAACGAATGTTCCGAACTATTAAGTAATTTTTTTAAAGAGCGACGGTAGTCGGATCATGATTTTTCAGCTAGAGCCAAGGGTATAAGGTCTCTATACCCAGGCCATTTTAAGAACTCAGGCTCATGAACGCTAAGTTCAAGCAACCTTTCATCATCAGCCCTAGGTAGCTCTCCGCGCTCTTGATAAACGCTTCTTATATAACTGATCGTATTTTCAAAGGTTTGTTTCATCCAATGGTAGATAGCGGTTTGCTGATCTGTTGCCAGGCGATCAGATTCCATGATCTTCCTAAACATGGCTTCCTTTGCAACATTCCCTTTTTCAATATTAGGAATGTAGCGTAGTTTTTCTGACAGTTTTTCTATCTTTACTTTATTTCTATGAAAGCAAATTCCAAGCCCTACAAAAATTGGGTTGTTTTTCAGGTCAATGGCAACTTTGTTAAGTAGGCTAGAAATCCTGCGTGCTAGCTCTTCATCAACTGAATCTACAAGCAGTGTTTTACTTAAAAGCTCCCTGACTTTATGCACATTGGTTTTTGTATAATCAAAAGTCATATCAAGACCACTTATTTCATGCACGTAGTGTTGAAAAATTCCTGTTAAAAAATATTCTCCAAGTTGCATTGCTGTCCACGTGTCACCAGTGGCGTGAAATAAGCCAATATTTCCTCTCATTGTAGGCGAATGATACAACGAAGAACCAAAAGTTGCTTGCATGGTTTCATCATCTAATTTGGGAAGCTTTTCTTCACAAGAAGAAGCTGCACTCATTAGAAAATTTGAAAAATTACAAAAAATGAACAACCATGTGAAAATTGCTGTCATATCAAAAACCATGTTTTATTTGCAACTTAATAGTACTTACAGTTTGTAAAATTTTTGTTAACTTGCCAATTTGAACAAAAGTAAAATCATCAATATTTTGCAATTTGCTTCAGAACATACTATCTTATAAAGTAACTGTTTAATTTATCCTGATCTTTTTTGGGGAGCTTTACGAATGTCATTTAGATTTAGGCGTCGCGGAGATGTGAACGAACAATCACCTCAACAAGAGCCATTTTTTCAAAACGCAACAGGGCAACAACCTTATGTTGATAGTTCGGCTTACCCTCAAATGGGACAGCCTCAAGGTTTTGATCCACGCTTCAATAATGGGTTTGGTCCACAACCATATCCACAGCAGCCTTATGGCATGAACCCTGGCGTTCCTATGCCACCTCAAACACAGCCTTTTTTTAATGGCAATAACGAAAATTTTTATAATCCGCAGCAACAACCTATGTTGAATCCTGCTCCAAATCAACCCTATGGCATGATGCCTCCGCAAATGCATCCTCAGGCGCCAAACGCATATATGCATCCTGTGCAAGCAAGCCAGCTTGGCAATTATCAGAACTACCAACAACAAGCTCAGCAAACGCCACAAGGGCAACACCCTGGCTATGCTCAAGAAGATGTGCGGTCCTTATCATTTTGGCAGGAAACTCAGGCAAATGCTGGTTTCGAAGACCCAGAAAGTGACGCTGAAGCAAATTCACCTATTCGCTTACTAGTAGCAGTTGCAGGAGTTGCGTTGATTGCTGGTTTATCATGGTTTGCTTATAAATGGGCGAAATCTCCATCGTCTGATACACCGCCACTTATTCACGCTGATGCAGGTCCACATAAGGTTTCTCCCGATCATCGCGGAGGTCTAAACATTCCTTACCAAGACAAACTTATTTATGACCGCATTGGCGATAATGTGAACGAAGAACCAGTTGAAAGGCTTTTGCCACCACCTGAAATGCCTTCGGACATGTCTCAGCAGCCTATTGATCAGAATCAGCAAACAGTTCAACAACAACCGATGCAGACTGATGGACAACAACAAATGCAGCAGCCTATGCAACAGGGGCAAATGCCTCAGCAAGCTATTGCACCACAACAAATGAATACTCAGCCTCAACAGCAGCAACCAGCAGTTGTTACGACACAACCTGCTGCAACTCCAGCACCTGTTGCTGCGCAATCAACTGCTATAGAAATTGAGCCTGAAATCATTAAAAAACCAAAGCCAGAAGCAACCATTAAAGGTACTTACTTTGTGCAAATGGCAACGGTTAAATCTGAAGAAGCTGCTTTGCGAGAATGGAAACGTTTACAAGCAAAACATAATCTAAAGGGCATGAAGTCTCAAATTAAAGAATCTGAAACAACCGATGGCGACACAGTTTTCCGCCTGCTTATGGGGCCTTTTGAAGAAAAAGTAAAAGCTCAAAAATATGCAGTGAAAATGGATGGCACCAAAGTTGTTCATATTGCTGAGTAGATAATTTATGCGTTGTGCATCTTACTGTGCTGGTCACGCCTACGATATAGCCGAGGCTTTTCAAATCTTAAAGCCAAAAGCAGTGACTGCACAACTATATGATGAAGTCGTTTTTCTATCCATGGGTTCAGAGCACACTATGTGTATTTTTGCCTATGGTGCCGTTGTTTTTTGGGGCTACACAGTTGCTGAAGAACGTGCTGCTTTAAGTGAATTGTTGCCCTTTTTAAAAACCCCTTTAGCAAAAATTCAAGAAGATACCTTTGTTTTTGAGTACGGCGTTGAAACGCTTATTGATGAAGAAGAAGACCGTATGATTCTTCAATCAGAAGATCCTTTATTAAAAATTTCACTATCGTATGGTTTATCCCAATCTGCAAAACTTGCAGCGTTTGAACATGAAATTGACATGACCATTCAACGCACTAGGCACATGCCAGCGGAACTCGCTGAAAAGGGCAAAATCAGCTTATCCCGTAAAAAGATATCTCAGCATATTGGCAAACTATTTAGCCAGAAAAACTCAATTAACCTTGAATCATTCGCGCTTGATACCCCGGAATTCTTTTGGAAGCGCCCGCGTTATGAGCCCTTTTACCAACTTGCTGTTGAGTTTCTAGACATTCAAGTTCGCCTGAATATTTTAAACAGTAAGCTCAACGTTGTGCATGAACTATACGAAATTTTAAGCAACGAACTTAAACATGCCCATTCTTCATTTCTAGAGTGGGTGATCATCATTCTAATTATGGTCGAGGTCTTGATTTCAATCCTCAAAGACTTCCTTCGATGGATTTAGCCCAATTTAGCAACCCCATCATCCTTCTTACTTTTTTAATTGATGCCCTGTTCGGGTTTCTAGCAATTGTTCTGGTCAAAAAAATCTTCGCCAAGCAAAATACACACCTGCGTGCACCATTTTATATATGCGCATTCGCCATTGGCGTGCTTTTGTTTTTCTACCTGACTAGCACCACAACCATTGCCAACGTTTGGTTGAATTCCAATGTGCACACGCCGCTGCTTTATAAAATTGCCGGGGTTTGGGGTAATCATGAAGGTTCAATGTTATTGTTCTTCACGTTTTTAACCGCCTGGGCCACGCTTTTGCGCAATAACGAAGCTATTCGCTTAGCAGCATTTGTACTGCTGGTAATTGGCGGATACGTTTATTTATGTGCAAACCCTTTTGCAATTTTAGCAATCAAAGCCGCAGCAGGGCAGGACCTGAACCCCGCCCTTCAAAACCCCTATTTAGCAATCCACCCCCCCATTTTATACGCGGGCCAAACCTTGTGTTTTGTGTTGTGGGTTTGGGCATGTGTTGCGCCTAATCATCCGCGTATTCCGTTTTACACTCGTGTGTGTTTTGGCTTAGTTACATTGGGTTTAATTTTAGGCGCACGCTGGGCTTATGGCGAACTAGGGTGGGGCGGTTTCTGGTTTTGGGACCCGGTTGAAACAGTATCACTATTCCCATGGTTAGCTATTGCCGCGGCCGTGCATGCTAATAAACCACGAACATGTCTGCTGATTGCTTTTCCTATGGTTATGCTGGGGTTAACGTTAGTGCGCTCTGGTGTGCTTGTGTCAGTACACAGTTTCGGATTTGACCCCTATAACGGCATTTGGCTTGGGGCTTGCACCCTTGCGGTTAGTGGTGTTTCTATTTTGATGTCATTCACTGGATCCTATGGTCAAGCCATAGGAAAACTAAAGAAGATAACTCCCGCAGTTTTCCCGCGACTTGATCGCGGGATCCAGTTCTATAAATTCCGTTCACTCATTCCCATCGGTTTCCTTATTATCCTCGCAACCCTATGCGCTTTGATTCTAGTCCCGGTCATGGCGAAAATCTGCCTGACCCAAGACATCGCGATTGACGAAACCTTTTTCCACTACTACATCAACCCCTGCCTATTAGGCCTACTTGTTTTCGCTAGCTTCGCACCCTACAGGAAAGCCCATTGGTGGAGCCTGCTATGCGCCGCTCTTTGCACCATCCTTTGGTGCATGACCGTGCAATCCCATTTCAACATGCTTGCCACCTGCGCCGCCCTTGTCGGTTTTTGGGTGTGTCTTAGCACCCTCAACCATGTAAAACAGATCTTTTCAAAGGGATTCGTCGCCGCACACCTTGGCATAGGACTATGCATTTTAGGGGCCAGTCACGCTGAAATATTCACCAGCAAACAAGAATTTAACATCAGTAATTTGCCACCAAAATTTGCGTCACACGTACTTCAATACATATCCAAAACGGTGGTTGAAACCACGCAAGTGACCAAAGAAACCCTCACTTTTTTAGTGGATGGAAAACCACTTACCTCACAGCGTCAGCATTTTCACATAAGCCGAGTGACCAAGCACCAACCTGCCTGGGTAAGGGTAAACTTTGACCACATTCACGCCACCGTTTTCATGGACGGTTCCACCTGGAAAGTTGAGCTGATGCACAAACCTCTTATCAGCATATTTTGGCTAGGTTTACTGTTTGTGCTCATGGGCATTTTGGTGAGTATTAAAGGGTTTCAAGCCGCAGCTCTTAAGCCAACATCGACCGAGTGATTTTGACCAAACTCAAGCTTTTCAAAATGTCGAATGCCGATGAAAAATCCTGCTATAGCTGGCAAGAAAACAACCCATAGCCCCCAGGTGCCAAACCATTCTGTTAGGTAAATTAACCCAAAAGAGGTGACAATATACATTGCTCCTCTTGAAATAGCATGAGAAAAGCTCGCGTAAGTGTATCGCTTTAAGATAGGTAAATGGGATAAAAATACTGGTACACCAGGGGTGCTGTTCATTGCAATGCCAACACTGACTGCTTGAATAAAAAATATGTGCAGTGGCGTACTTGCTTGCATCAGCAAAAGTGGCATCGCTAAAATAAAAACAAAAAACAGCATCGCTTTCACTTTCAAAATTTTCAAAGGGTGAACCCTATAACTTAAGTAAGCAACAAACCCAAGACTTACCAGTTGCACAAGCGTTACTTTTAGATTTTGATGAATGATTTGTTGAGCTGTGCATCCCATTGATTTCAGTATGTTTGCACAATATACAATCGAAAAATAAAAGCAAATGGGCGAACAGCACTGGATTATAAAAAGAAAAAAGGTTGATTTTTTATAATCATTTTTTATGTCATCATTATGTTCATATAAGATAGTATCTCTAAGCTTTTTTTTGGTTTTTTCAGCTTCATTTTTATTTGTAATTAAGGCGGCATTCTTCAATCGCCTTTTCATGTCAGCAAACTCCGGAGTTTCTCGTAACCTAGTGCGTGCTATTGAACCAACTGCAGCAATGCCTGATCCAATCCAAAATGCTAATCTCCAGTTCATTTCAAATGAAGTAAAGGCCGATGCCACAACAAGTGCCATAACCGTACCCGCTACAGATGCCACCGCAATAAAGGCCACAACGGGGTACCGCATTGGTTTTGCAGTGGTTTCGGTAAGGTAAATTTCAGCACCTACAATTTCACCCATTGAAGCCACACCTTGAATCATTCGGCAAATAGTAATT
Source organism: Alphaproteobacteria bacterium (assembly GCA_037138055.1). Taxonomy (GTDB): domain Bacteria; phylum Pseudomonadota; class Alphaproteobacteria; order Paracaedibacterales; family CAITNM01; genus CAITNM01. Next base: position 16,002 of record JBAXJB010000023.1, read on the forward strand.
ACCCATGCGGCTGATATGCCAATTTGCGCATAGGTTGGTAAATTAGCCATTACCAGCGATGATAACGACATCAACAAAGTGGTGATAATCACTGTAGATTTTCGCCCAATGTTATCGCCAAGATATCCAAAAATTAAGGCACCAAATGGTCTTAATACAAAGGTTGAACAAAACGCAAAAGCCGATAATAAAGCCGCCGTGTGTGGATCTGTCTTTGGAAAGAACAATTCATTCAGTAAAACTGCCATATGCACATATAGCATTAAGTCGAAATATTCCAAGAAGGTGCCAATTTGTAGCAACCCAATTGATTCTTTTTGCCCTTTTGTTAATGAAGAAAATAGGCCCATAGCATCACTTATTAAAAATTAGAAACCTGAGGCAATCTATAAGCACTTTTTCTTATGGAATCTAAGTGAAAAATTTTTCATTTTAGACCTTGAATTATTTTCAAAACTCGCGTGACAATACAAAAATATAAATTATGAAAGTCAGTTCGTTGATGCAGCAGAATAATACGGCTTTCTCACTTAAGAAAAATTTGGAGGGTAAGCATGGAAACTCAAGAACTTATTAAATTAGCAGCTATCTTTGGCTTGGTTGTGTTTCTCTTGAATCTTTCCCCTGCAATTAAGCGTAATACAAAGAAATTGGGCAAGCTAAAACACATTAAAATGAAAAAGTACAAAATGTGGAAAGGTCAGCGCAAACGCGTGAAGTCCTAAAATCAAATTCGAATCTTTATAATTTTAACTTTTGAAATTATTTTCAATATCTTTGATTGATAAGTAAAAATGAAAGCTAGACGAAGGTAGCTGCATAAATCCAAATTGCTGATAAAATAGCTTTACAGATTCGTCTCTAGCATACACTACAACAGCAAAAATTTTGATAATTTTTGCCGCTTTTAAGCTCTTTAGCAGGGCATCTTTGAGTAAGATTTTATCCAAACCTCTTCCGTGTGCATTTATATCAACAGCAAGTCTTGCTAAAAGCATTATAGGCTTATTACGATCATGCAAGCTAAGTGGCGCAGCAGCAACTATTCCATAGGCTAAAGTAAAATAACCAACAATATTGTCATGCATAGCATTATTATGCATAACATATGTTCGTGGGCCCATTTTTTGGTGATTGCTTAAGGCTTTTTTCGAAAGATAGGCGTTTAAAGAAGTAGACGTGCAGTCAAACTTTTGAACCGAATGATTAGGTGTTAAAAGTATTGATTCAAACAGTGCTTTACCCATCCAATAAGGTATCCTCGTTCATTAAATTTTTAAGATCAACTAATGTACGAGCTGGCTCGTCTATAGCTTTGCAAAACGTGTCCCATTGTTCAGGAGTTAAGAAAAAATGAGATTGTTCAGTAAGAACTTCCTCAGCAGCGCTGAATGCTCTTTCCAATACAAATCCTGAAAGCGTCATGGTGCGAAGCTTTACTGCTTGTGATAACAGATTCTTTTGTTCTGTTGATATGCGCAACTGCAAAGTCGATTCTTTTATTTTGTTTCGTGTCTTTTGCATTGTGTTGCCTAAAATTTAATATCCTATGACAGACTTACATTAGAACGTATTGGATAAACATGATACATAAATTTTAATAAAAGATAATGTAACGACTATGTCAATACAAAATAAATACAATCAAGAATTTAAACTTATAGAATGCAAAAATAAAAAGAACGTAATTACTATGTCAGTACAACTGCAAATTTGAATTGCTGCGGTGCGCATAATCTATTTAACTGCTCTCGAATTGCTTAAGTAGCATTTGTTATCATTATTTCGGTATCTAGTGAAAAAATGTAATGACATAATCATTACATGAGAATCATTTGAAAATTAAATATACGCTTCATTTATAAATATTATTGACTATGTTTTATATTTTTATAGAATTGTCATATGTAATTTTAATATAATATTTTATTTACTAATTATTCAAAAGCGTCTATACGGATATGGTGACTTACAAGATAGGAGAAGTTGAAATTTCAAAATTCTCATTGCCAAAATCAGATATATTTTTAATTTCTCTGGCCATTTTTTGCCAGGCTTTTTTTTATCGAAATTCGTTTGTGATAACCAGTATCTCTGATGCTGTTCGCGCAACCTGCCCAAAACAAGCTGTTGATGCCTTTCTTTTTAGCATTTTTGTGTTTGCATGTTTCGGAAAGGTAGCTGGTGCTTGTTTATTTGGAAAATGTGCGGATAAATTATCTTTTTTCACAGTTATGCAGCTAGTGACAGCCTTTTCTTTATGTCGTGCAATTCAGTTGCTTATCATTGTCATTTTTGGGAAAGACTTTTACGTATTTTATAAATGCTTTTACATTATTAAACTGCTAAGCACATTTCTACTTTATGCCACAATAATTTTGCCAGCGATGTATCTTTTTGATAGATATGCTTCGTCAAAGCACATTCTGATAGGTACCTATATTATGTTAGCGTTCCTTGCTGGAAATTTTTTTCTTGTGCTCTGGAGCATTGTGTGCCGGTAGTTGATATGAAATTCGTTAGTTTTTCTGTTATAGCTTTATCGTGTATACCATTTTTTATCTATGCCTACCTTAAAAAGCGTTCATCATCAGTGAGCAAAACAGAGCTAACGAAAAAATATTCATCTACGTTAGGATCTAGGGCAATTTGTATGTCGGCGGGTGTGGGATGGAATGTGGGGCGGATTTATCATTCATTCTTTTTAAACCCTTATATGAACAATATATCTATAGTTGAAACTAGTAGTTTAATAATGGGCAATTCTTTGTTTTTCACTGCTCAGTTTTTATTTCTGCTGCCTGCAGCCGTTATTTGTAAAAAAATTGGCACGTATAAAACGCTATTTGTATCTCTTTTTTCTTTGGCTATTTTAGCATTTTTAATTCCTTTCTTTGCTACTACAAAAAGTCTGCTTATTGCATCGATAACATTACTAGCTTTATTTTCTGCCTGTCTGTTTGTTCCTATTTTGACTATTTTGTACGAAGTTTTTAAAAACGCCAAAGGTATGTTTGAGACCCTATTTTGGTTTGCGATTGGTTCTTCAGTTTCCAAACTATTTTTTATTCTTTCTTGCAGGCATGGTTTTGCTGCTGCAAAATCTTTAACAAGCCAACCCACTGCAGGAATTGCTGCATTTAGTATTTGTATCGCATTATGTTTTGCTGGAGTTTATTACTCTCAATTCCTAAAAAAGAAGGCGGCATACGCAGAATAATTACAAACATGAATTTAAACTCATAGAATGCACAAATAAATAAGTGTAATGACATTGTCATTACACTTATTAATATTTAAGTGTGGTAAATTGCATCATAGCATAGTCATTCATTACTTAATTACTCTTGACATGTGTCTTTGGTGAGATTAAAAGAAAGACATCTGTTTGAGGTATTTTTTTATGCTAGCAAAAGCTAAAAATTTAAATGCATTTAGTGAAATATTTCTCATTTCTCTGGCTATTTTTTGCCAGTGTTTTTCTTATGTAGATTGGTACTTCATCAAGTCCATATTTGATGTGGTTGATACGAAACAAACACATCTGGTTATTGATGTCTTTTTACCTTTCTGGCTCGTTGTTCATTCTGGTGGAAAATTAGCCGGAGCGTATTTTTTGGGAAAATTACTACAGCAAAATTACTTCAAAATTATGCATTCAATTACGCTAATCTTTTTAGTTGCAGTGGTGTTGATTTCAATCGTTTTGTTTAAAGGTCAGAGTTTTTATTCGTCCTATCAAATGCTTTATTCTTTATGCTTTTTAACATCCATGCCTTTTTATGCTTTACCGATTATATCGGCACTTTACCTTTTTGATAGGCGTCCCTCTTCACAACATATTTTAATTGGAACCAGTATTATTTTTGCTCTTTTCAGTTCAAGGTTTGTTTTTCGGTTTTTTATGAATGTTATGCCGTCTGAACAAACACAAATTGGGTGTGTGCTTGCGACTTTTGTTACATGTTTAGCTTTCCTTATTTATGCTTATGTTGAAAAACATTCCGCACCATCAGAATCAAAACGTATTAACAAACGACCTTTTTCATTTCCCCAAAAAATAAATTGTATTTTTATAGCTCTTGGGTGGAACCTTGGCTGTTACTACAATTGCCATTTTTTAGGTCCCTTTATGAAAAATATTTATGTAGTTGATTGCTATATGTTTGCTGGTTTTACTGTCTGTTACTTAGCTAAATTATTGTTTCTAGTGCCTGCAGCAGCACTATGTAAAAAGTTTGGTGTCTTGAAAGTATTAACAGTTTCCCTTTATTCCATGCTTGCTGTGGGTCTTCTAATTCCTTTTATAGAACTTACAAAAAATTCTTTTTCTTTCATGCTGGCTTTATTGGGTTTTTGTTCTGCATGCACTTTTGTCCCTATTCTAATTATCATGTACCAATATTATCAAAATACTAAAAACCTATTCGCTACACTCTTTTGGTTTGCATTTGGGGCTACAGTTTCAACGTTAATTTTTGGTCTTGCTGCTCATTTCACAAAGCTCCTTAATTTTACCTTTGGTGGAATGTTTGTATTTGTTGCATGTATTTTACTCTGTCTTATTGGGGCGCATAAGTCTCAATACGTATTGCAGAAGGGGAAGTTGAAATTTTAAAACCTTCAATACTAAAATCAGAAATCTTTTTAATTTCTCTAGCCATTTTTTGCCAATGTTTTTCATATGCAGATTGGTATTTTATAAAAACCATATTTGATGTGGTTGACGCTAAACATGCACATCTAGTTCTCAATGATTTTTTACCCTTTTGGTTAATAGTCTATTTTATTGGGAAACTAACAGGAGCGTATTGTTTTGGAAAAATGACGCAGTCACTGAACTACTTCAAAATTATGCGTTTTATCTCGTTTATATATTTAGCAGCAGTGTTTTTAGTTTTAATCGTTTTGGTAAGAGGGCAAGATTTTTATTCGTCCTATCAAACGCTTTATTGTGCTTGTTTTCTAACCTCCTTACCTTTTTATGCTTTGACAATTCTTTCTGCTATGTATCTTTTTGATAGGCATCCTTCGTCACAGCATATTTTAATTGGAACCAGCATTGTTTTTGCAATTTTTAGCGCACGCTTTTTGTTTCGTTTGTTGATGAATACTGTGCCACATGAACATATAAAATTTGCGTGTGTATTTGCAGGAATAATTACGTGTTTATCGTTATTTATTTACGCCTACGTTGAAAGGCACTCTGTGCAATCTTTGCCTTACGCCAGAACAATTCAAAAACCATCTTCCTTTTCTTTTGTTCAAAAACTAAACTGCGCCTTTATAGCGACTGGGTGGAACTTAGGATTTTCCTACCATTACTATTTTTTAGCGCCTTACATGAAAAATATTTATATAATTAATTATTACAGAATAGGCGGCACATCAATCTGTTACGTTGCGCAGTTGTTGAGTCTGCTGCCATCAGTTGCCATATGTAAGAAATTTGGTGTTTTAAAGACTTTAACAGTTTCACTTATGTGTATGCTTGTTTTGGGGACATCAATTCCATTTATGAGCCTTACAAATGAATCATTTTTCTTGTTACAGTGTGTATTAGGCTTTTTTTCAGCTGGTGTCTTTGCTCCTATTTTAATGCTTTTGTACAGCTATTACCAAAATACCAAAAACTTATTTGCAACAACATTTTGGTTTGCTGTAGGGGCTACAATTTCAACATTAATTTTTAGTTTTGTTCATTATTTCACAAAGTCACTTAACTTTACGTTTGGTGGAATGCTTGTGCTCATTGTGTGCGTGTTGCTTAGTCTTATTGGAGCAAACGCTATTCAGCTGCAAAAAATCATTGTGTTCAACACTAAATTAGCTGCATAAAATAATTCAACGTTAAACTAATTGTTTGAAATCCTTAATTTTGCTAGTGTTTATACGGATAACCGAATTGAAAGAGCCATGGAATCGTTTTTAGCATTTGTGCAAGAGTGGGGCTATATTGCTGTTTTCCTAGGGGCAATTGTTGAGGGAGAGACGGTTATTCTAACCGCATCCGCCTTGTCAGCTCTTGGCTACCTAAATTTCTACAAAGTCATGGCAATTACTTTTTGCACAACAGTAGTGGTCGATCAGGCTTTGTTTATGGTAGGCAGACGATACGGCCCAGCTTTTTTTGAACGTTTCCCAAAACTACGCCCAAGGGCAGATAAAGCATTCAGGCTTTTACACCGTTTTGATAAATGGTTCATTTTACTATTCCGTTTCATTTATGGCATTCGGGTTATTAGCCCTATAGTTATTGGCGCAGCAAATGTTGAACACAAACGTTTTGCACCGTTGAACATTTTATCTGCATTATTGTGGACGACCGTTAGTTGTTATAGCGGTTACGCCATGGGCGATGTTTTGGAAAAACTTCTAAAAAATCTAGAAACAGTCAAACATTACTTAATGTTAGGTGTGGGTGCGTTAGTTGTTATTGCTGCTGCTTACTGGTACTGGAAGAAGCGTAAACGTACTTAGTTTCTCTCTCTTTTTAGGCTTTTATGCACTATCTATTCTAATCTAATCTCTGATATAAAATTTCAGGATATTAATTAATTCAGAATTAATATTTACCATGTAGTATGGAATTATGTCTTGAAAATAAGAGATGTTGGATGAAAATTTCATCGTCCCTAAGCATATTAGTTTTATGTTCAGTTTTTCTAAAAATATTAGGCGCGGAAATCGATGAGAATGACATTATCATCATCTCCAGAAAACCAACAGAAATTATACATATAAATCCTCTACTCACTATTACTGATGCTGAATCAAGGGCGCTTGTACAATTAACTGAAAACCTTAAACACAAGCGGTTTAATCAGTACCAAGTAGATGCAGCATTATCCAATGCAGCTTTGCATAATCATCGGTGTATCATGAACTTTTTACTTACTCCTTCAACGGCACAATTGCGGCCAGGCCAACCCAGAATCAATCAAGTGCTATGGAATGCTGTTATTGCTGACAATTTTGCTTTAGTGAAATTTTTTATAAATCTTGGCGAGGAACAACTGCGGCCAGATCAATGGGGAATGAATGAAGCCTTATGGCTTGCGGTAATATATGGTCGAGAACCTACGGTCAAATGTTTATTAAATCGTGACAAAGATCAATTACGCCCAGACAAAAATGGAATTGGACATGCCCATAAAAAAGCAATAACTATTGATCGTCCAGACATCATAGAAATCATTAGCCTTTATGCGGGTGATGAACAAGGCTAGTTCAAAATTTTATGAATATTGATTTTGCATAAGATTCTATTTCTATTGCAAACAAATATGGGTCTTGCTTAGAAAATGAGATCTCGACTATAACGTTCCTAAAATTACATTAAAGAACAGCAAGAAGCTTCTCTCCCAAAAGGGCTAAGGACATCATTATGGGCACTAAATGCTGATAAAATAACCTCCCACGCTTTAAATGTAGAAAACTGATCTTTCAACTCTTGCGACATTTTTGTTTCTAGCGAGTCATTAACAATATTCATGAGGGACTGCATAAATGTTTCCTGCACAGAACTGGCGCTTTGAAAATAAGGAGAGAATTCAGCAGAATATTCAACATTTCCGTCTGCAAGTGGCAGAACTGACTAACGTCAATTAGAATTTCTCCTAACGACAATTAAAAGTTCCATTTATT
>JBAXJB010000024.1:0-23335 GCA_037138055.1 Alphaproteobacteria bacterium
GAACTAATAGCTACTATAATTATCCCCAGTCAGTTCGTTCCGACTGGGGATTTTTTGTTATTGATACTAATCATTATGGATACCCGCTTTCTTGTTGTTAAACAACAAATCATAGGTAGGCTCCACACGGATCAGTTCCTTTTTCTAAGACATACAAATAGTTTTTGTACACGTATATTTTATCTCGCTGCATTTCGGTGATTTCTTTTAAAATTCCTTTTTCAGCTAAAATACTTAAACAACTTCTGGCTGTAGGCGCGCTCATCCCTAGTGCTGGCGATAATAATGGCACTGTTACTTGCGGTAGTTTTTTCATGTATTCCCACACTTTAATACAAGAATATTTAATTCGTCCAAGTGCGTTAATTTTAGCAAGATCCTCTTCAAATAAAGCATTTAATTGATGCGCAGTGTTTATGGCCTGCGTTGCTGAATGCAAGATTCCATCCAAAAAAAACTCTAACCACACCTCATAACAACCATCTACTCGCATTCTTTGCAAAAGCTCGTAGTACATCTGGCGGTTTTGCTTTAAATACAAGCTTAAATATAAAATTGGTTCGTTGAGAATTCCCCATTCGTGAAGTAATAAAGTAATTAGCAATCTGCCTAAACGCCCATTACCATCCAAAAAAGGGTGAATAGTTTCAAATTGCACATGAGCAAGACCAGCCTTAACAAGCATGGGCAAATTGCACTGTTTATCATGCAAGAATTTTTCAAAATCACTCAATGCTGTCATTAAATGCTCAGGAGCAGGAGGTACAAATAAAGCATTCCCTGGTCTTGTACCACCAATCCAATTTTGAGATGTCCTAAAATCACCTGGTTGTTTTTTAGCGCCTCTGCCACCTTGTAGCAAAATTCCATGAATTTCACGCAGCAAACACAGAGACAATGGAAAACCTTTTTGCAATTGGTTCAAGCCAAAATTTAGGGCCTTTACATAATTAGAAACTTCCTCAACATCATCAATTGAAATGTCTGGTTTTTGGCTGTTTTCAAATAATATAAGGGCAGAAAATGAACTTTGCGTTCCTTCTATTTGAGATGATAGCAATGCTTCTTTTCGCACATACATGTATGTGAAGAGCGCTGCATTTGGAATTGTTTTGGCGATACCATTTAGTTCCCCCAAAGACTGATTCGCTTTTTCTAATTTAGAGTGCAAAATCGTTAGGTCAATATCGGGTTTTGGCGGTAGTTTATGGGGAATGTAAGATCTATAAACCTCACCTGCAATGCTGTGATTTGCGTATGTGCCAATTCTACTATTAAGCATTATCTTTTCTTTATGACACTCTTAAGAAAAAGATAAATGGTTATTATTTCTTAGTCAACCATTTAAAGAAAATATATATAATTATCTTTTCTTAGTAAATTTCTTTAAGAAAAGAAAATATCGGTCATCTCCGGCATGATCGGAGATCTACTGATACCATTCTTCATAAGCTGCGACAGCTTCATCAACATCTGCAATTAAATATGGATCACCGCAGTCGTTACACTCCTTCGTGATGACGGTTCGTGTCGTCTTTGCGAGCGTAGCGCGGCAATCCATACTTATTCTATATTATCATTTTAACAAATAATAAATCGAATATTCAAAAAACGAACAACCATCGTTTTCCACTCAAAAAAACATTTATTCAAAAAAAAGAAATAATAATTAATATTTTTTTTTCATATTGCTTTTTCGCGCAATACAACACACAGAAACAGAAATAATAAATTGATATACTGAATTATTATATTTTTATTAACGTTTTGTTAATATTTGTAGTTTATAACTAATATTATTAATAGATCTGGCAATAAAATTAATTTAAGGAGCATGGTTTAACTAATCGTTACTAATAAGCAAGTAATTATATTGGCACCCGCTACCGTTTTGTTGATCGCATTAATATAAAAATAAGATTTTTTAAATTTTAACATTTTTATTTGAAAAGGAACTTATATTATGAAAACTATTCAAAAATTGACTTTGGGTCTTTTAACAGTTGCAGCTTTTTCAACTTCAGCTTCTGCTGCTTCAGTTTCTACTGCTGTGGAAATTGATTTCACTAATGGTGCTGAGCTTGCTTCTGCAGTTACTGGTGCTGTAAAATTCAACGGTGCTGGAAGCATTAATTTCAGTGGTTCAGCTTCAGGCGATGCTGAAGTAGTTTCTGGCAATGTGAAAATTGCAGCTAACAATGCACCTCATTTTATAATGAATGGTGGCTCACTAGAAATTACTGCTGCAGTAAACCTTGGAAACATGATTATGACTCAACCTGCTAATATCACACTTGGTGGCAATTGTTCATTTTCAGCAATGTCAACAGGAAAAGCAACTGTTTCTGCAGCATCAGCACTAGATTTAACTCTTGTTGCAGTTCCAGGAAATCTTGATTATTCAGCTGGCAAAACTATCCTTAACGCAGCAAGCGTTCTTGGCGGATCTTATGCTCTTGGTAAAGTGCAAATAGCTGCTGATACTGCTACTGCTGGACATTTTGGAACTGTTGCTGCAAGCGATGATGTAGATGCTTCAGCTTGTAGTGTTGCAGATGGTTCTTTCACTGCATTGAGCATTCTAAACACTAAGAAATTAAACATCGCTGATAAAATATTCAGCCAAGATATCACTGTTGTTGCATAAGCCCTATTGTTGATAGATTGCTACTAAAATCACTCCCAGCCAGATTATTTCTGGCTGGGAGTTTTTATATGCCCAAATATATTTTTTAAGTTTCCTTCCTTTTAAACACTTGCAGAGCATTTTCTCTCTAAACATCTTCAAACAGATACATTAAATTAACTATAAATAATAAACATCTGTTTATTAGCATTTTATTAACTTGATTATAATAAAATTGTAATTGTAATAAATTTATACATAGCTTTTTTAGTAATTGGAGTTTAAAATGAAAAGTATTCAAAAATTAACTTTCGGTTTATTTACTGTGGTGGCGCTAACGACTGTAAACACAGTTAACGGGGCAGAATTAGAAATTAACTTTACAAATGGTGCTGAATTGGCCAGCACGGTTACGGGCAAAGCAAATTTTAATGGTTCTGGAGACGTTCTATTCAGTGGCTCAGCAACTGATACGGTAAAAGTAACCGCTGGCAATGTTAAGGTGGCATCAAATGCGGTGTTTGGCGCTGACATTGTTATGAACGGTGGCAGTTTAGAAGCAACGGCAGCCATGGACTTACCTTCCATGGCAGTAAATGTAAACAGCATTTTAACAGCAGATGCTGACGTTACTTTGCGTGGCATGAGCGGCACTAGTAAATTAGCCATAACTGGTGCTGGTGTGGTAACTCCTGCTGACTTAAGCGCAGCACCAACTGCTGTTGATATCAGTAACACTGTAAATGTGGGGGCAAGTGGCTCAAAGTTGCCTGCAGGTACCGTTACCGTACTTTCTGGTGGCTTGGTAGATATTAAAGGATCGGCTGCAAACTGCGTTCCTGGCGCTATGGAAGTAGAAAGCGGAGCTAAGCTTCAAGTTGAGTCAGGTCTAACGATTCCTAACGCTAGTAGCGCAAACGATCTGTTTGGCACGCTAAAATTTAAATCAGGCGCAGGGTTAGTATTAAGGGATGGCGCAGTTTGGGGCCGCACTATTGTTGTGGGCACAGCCTTATAATTTTCTGAACTAATAGTTACTACAATTATCCCCAGTCAGTTCGTTCTGACTGGGGATTTTTAGTTTCTCATCCATATTTCTTGCCAACACTTGAACTCAGAAGGGCGTATTTTGTACCGTGCGAAGTTTCCTTCGTGCAGGGAAAGAAGCTCAGACTCTACGGATTCTATAAATTTGCCCTGGTCTTCTATGGGTAATTCCTTTGATTTTGTTTTAATCATTATGGATGCTTTTTTGGGCTGGCATGCACTAACTATAATATCTGTAATTAATTCTCGAATTATTTGGCGATACCTAAGACGAAACGGATCCGGCTCTCCAAGTGACTGACGCAAGGCGGCATATCGTGCAGCTGATCGTTCGTAAGCCCACAGAAAAACGTCTTTAAGCAGTCCAATATGGTTGATTTCATAAACACCAAGCATCCCTTGAATGTAAATATCATCGGGCACGTCAATAAATGATAATGGCGCTAGATTGTGGCGAATAAATGGAATATTTGCGCTTAAACGAGATACACGTTTGTTAACATCATCAAATGGTTGCAGATATGGCAAATGCACCATTATAAAAAAAGCTTGTTCAAATGGATTTTTTATTTGCTCTGCTTTTTTAAGCATCAAGTCAAATAGCTCAGATATCAACTGAGGCACAGCTAAAGGAACAAAAACAGATTTGTGAATTCCTACGTCAAAAGTACGCAATCGCCCAGAAGCGCTTGGGTCTGGCAAAAGGTTGTTGGACAGTAAGGCATGCAAATTTAATACTGTATAACGATTAAATCCTATGCCTTCTAATGACTGAGTAAGAAATTCAATTGCATCTTTGTGATTCAAGATCATTTGGACTTCTGATGACAATTTATCATCTGCCATTTCACCGAATGAAATAAGGCGCTGTGTGTCAAGCAAAGAGTAAGTGTTTCCCTCAAGGCGGCTAGAATTCCATGAGAGATCAATTAGTAGTCGGTTCAGAATTTCTTTGGTATATGTACCCGCCTGACACTCTGTAATAAAAAGCTCACCAATTTTTGCCAGTTTTTCCATTTCTGCAGCGTTAAGATAGCTACTCACGTTAGGTTGATATGTGTCTAAAAAATTTCTATCGTATCCCACAGGTGTGCGTTGCTGAAATGATTGCGTAACCTTTTGAAGTATTTTCCTTCCTTCTTTTGAAAGAAGAATATCGCCTTGATTTGATGTAGCAGCTGCTTTTTGCTCAGTTTTAACCACTGAAAAATATCTTGTTGCACGCGTTTTCCCTTCAATGTGTAATTCTCCTGCATTTTGCAGCATCAATAAACGTCGCTGAAAAGTTCGGCGGGGAAGCATTAAACCGGATTGTTTTTCTATATCTTCAAATGAAGCTCCGTTTGGATACTTTTGCAAGGCATCTTTAATGGCTTCCAGTTCTTTTGAGGCCGTATTTTCTTTCAGCATGATTGCACCATTTTTCGTGTGTGTTACTACAATTTACACTTAATTTTGTCGCAATAACAGTTATTACGACACATTGCGACACATTACGACACATTGCGACACATTGCGACACATTGCGACACATTGCGACACATTGCGACACACCATTACTTTGCTAATTAAAAAACATAATCAAAACACCATCGGCCTCTAACGCGTTCAATACATTAAAAAACTATTATAATGTGGTTAATTGACACTTCCCTCTTGTTTTTTGACAGGCATTTGAAATAATGAATGAAGGAGTCTTTTGAAAAATCATCATGCGCAGGCAACGTAAAGCTAAAATCATTGCTACTTTAGGCCCGGCTTCGTCAGACTATGAACAAATTAAAGCATTATTTATAGCGGGTGCTGATGTTTTTCGTCTGAATTTTTCCCATGGTGAACACGAAAGCCATGCGGAAAACTATAAAATCATTCGAAGAATTGAACAGGAATTCAAACGACCAATTGGTATTTTGCTTGATTTGCAAGGCCCAAAACTGCGCATTGGAACTTTTTCTAATACAAAAATTTCTTTAAAACCAGGGCAAACATTTTTACTTGATTTGGACAGCACACCTGGAAATAATCATCGTGTGTGCATGCCGCACCCTGAGATTTTTCAAGTTCTTAAAGAAAATGTTGATTTACTTTTAGACGACGGTAAGGTTCGACTCAAAATTACAAAAAGTGGTCCTGATTTTGCTGAAACTATTGTGATGTCAGGTACTGAACTTTCTAATCGTAAAGGAGTGAATGTCCCCGATGTCGTGCTGCCAATTGATGCGTTGACCAAAAAAGATATCATCGATTTGAAATTTGGACTGGAATTAGGCGTTGATTGGGTTGCATTGTCGTTTGTTCAACAGCCAAATGACCTGATTATGGCGCGTGAACTTGTGGGCAGAAAAGCAAAGCTGATCGCTAAAATTGAAAAGCCTATGGCCATACAATATTTACAAGAAATTGTGACTTTGTCAGATGCGGTTATGGTTGCTCGTGGTGATTTAGGTGTGGAAATGCCTGCGGAAGATGTGCCAGTTATACAGCGTCAAATTATTCGCACTTGCCGTAGTCTGGGCAAGCCCGTTATTGTTGCTACGCAAATGCTAGATTCAATGGTGCATACGCCAACCCCTACCCGTGCAGAGGCATCAGACGTGGCAACAGCTGTTTACGACGGCGTTGATGCGGTTATGCTTTCAGCTGAATCAGCATCGGGTGATTACCCTATAGAAGCTGTTTCGATGATGGATCGCATTATTCAACGCACAGAAAAAGATCCCTTTTACCAAAAAATGCTTGATGACAGTTATACATTGCCTTCACCTACTGTTAGCGATGCTGTAACCACCGCAGCGCGTTCTGCCGTTGGTATTATCGGCAGTGGGTTAATGGTGACCTTTACAGAAACTGGACGCACGGCATTTCATGCGGCCCGTGAACGTCCCCATTGCGATATATTGGCGCTAACGCCAGTTTTGAAAACTTCCAGACAGCTTACGTTAGTTTGGGGAGCGCACCCAGCTTTGACTGATGATATTTTTTCAATAGGACAAATGGTTGAAACTGCTTGTGCGTTCGCTAAGCAAGAAGGTTTTGCACAAGTTGATGATTATGTTGTCATAACCGCTGGCGTGCCTTTTGGGCAATCAGGCGGCACAAACATGATTCGCATAGAAAAGGTTAGTTAGAAAACGTGTGCTACATTATCGGTGGTCCAACAGCTAGTGGAAAGTCAAAATTAGCACTATGGCTTGCACATCATGTAGATGGTGAAATTATTAATGCCGATAGTCTGCAGCTTTATAAAAGCATCCCCATTTTAACAGCTTCACCAGACAATGCAGAGCTTGCACAAACCAGACATCATTTGTTTGGAATTTATCATGATGACCAAATATCGACCGTGCAAGACTGGACCCAGCTTGCTCAATCAACAATTGATAACGTTATTAAACGCCAAAAAACCCCAATTATTGTGGGGGGCACGGGTATGTATTTAAATGCTCTCATTCAGGGGCTTTCCCCCATGCCTAACATTTCTGATGAAATCAAAAAATCAGTGCGCGCATTACAAAGCAATTTGTCAAAAGAAGATTTCTACGAAGAAGTCATTAAGCACGACCCAATTATCAAAAACCATCTTCACCAAAATGATAGCCAGCGACTGGGGCGCGCTTTGGAGGTCATGTTACAAACAGGACAATCAATCAAATCATTCCAAGGAAAATCACAACCACTTATTAAGCAAATTAAAAAATTTATTGTGGTAATGCCTGAAAAAGACAGGCTATACAACCTTATTAATGCTCGAGTCATTAGAATGCTAGACGAAGGAGTTGTGCAAGAAGTACAAGCATTAAAACAAAAAGTATCCCTTGATGCTCCTGTCTGCAAAGCAATCGGTGTTAGAGAAATTTGGCAATACTTAGCCAAAGAAATATCCAAGGAAGAAATGATTTCCTTGCTTCAACAAACAACTCGACAGTATGCTAAACGCCAAATGACATGGTTTAAAAATCAAGTTAATGACGCAGTTGTTATCACAAATCCCTTTGATTCAAACCAAATTAATCAATTGGTACGAGGAAAATCAGCGGGATTTACCCTGGAGAAAACAGCCAGTTAATCCCTACCACATCCTTGTTAGCGAAGTTATGTTGCAACAAACAACTGTGGCTACTGTAAAAGGATATTTTACTAAATTTCTAGAACGTTGGCCAGCAATTCAAGACTTGGCCGCCGCTTCGCAAGATGAGCTTATGCAATGTTGGCAAGGTTTGGGGTACTATTCACGTGCACGTAATTTGCACAAAACCGCAAAAATTGTTGCCGATAAATATCATGGATATTTGCCAAATTCTTATCACGAATTAATGACACTGCCCGGATTAGGGCCATACACTGCTGCAGCTATTGCTAGCATTGCTTTTGGTGAATCCATTATTGCTATTGATACCAACGTAAACCGCGTGCTTTGTCGTTTGTTCGCGGTATCTTCGTTTGGTAAAATTCAAAAAATACAAATTCAGGAAGTGGCTGATGCTTTAGCGCATACTGATCATTCTGGGGCGATAAGCCAAGCTTTAATGGATATAGGCTCAACCATTTGCAAATCAAAAAACCCTCGATGTGCCGACTGCTTTTTAAAAAATAACTGTCTAGCTTTTTCCAAAGATTTGCAAAACATATTACCTTTGAAGCCTGTAAAACCACCCAGGCCAAAACGCTTTGGCCACAGTTTTATTATGCGTCATAAAAACCAAGTATGTATTGAAAAACGCCCCGAAAAAGGTTTGCTTGCTAGCATGTATCAATTTCCTTCTAGCGAATTTTCTAGTGAACAAACCGTTGTGCAATATCCGATAAAATCTGAATGGGTGCATATTGGAACGGTACGCCATATTTTTACTCATTTTGAGTTAGAGTTAACCTTGTGGGAAACGTTTGTAGCGAATACAAATAACGGGCAATGGACAGCGTTAAGCAATTTAGGCAACTATGGTTTGCCGACTATGTTTAAAAAAGCGTTGGCTTATGTCAAAACCTGAATACGTTTTTCTCGCATAGTATGGCCACTAATAATTTGAATTTTTGATTTTGCCTTGTGTAGATATTCAGCTAACACCTCAATAACGGCAATGTTAGCTAGATTGTCTTCAGGTGGTGATGTTACATAAACTTTAAGCATTTTGCGCCCCATGGTAGCATCCACCAAATCACCGATCCGGTTCTTAGAAGCCTTGGGGGTAACCTTTACCCAAAATGAAAACCCTGTCTCATTTTTTTGTGCAAATGGTGGCATGTCATCAAATAATAACATCTAACTGCCCGTTTGTTCGTGTACCCAATGCACAAATGGCAGATGCGCCTGGTCAATCTTCATGGTTATAATTGCCGGGCACTCATAAGGGTGAAGCTCAACCAATCGGTTATAGACAGCGTCTTGACGATCAATACCTGTTTTTAAATACACACCAATCTCAGCAGACTTCACCAACTTTCCATTGAAAGTATACATTGAATGAATCGGCCACATATTTGCACACGCAACCAAGCGTTCGGTCAAAAGAATTTGCGCAATATTCTCAGCTTGCTCAAGGTTTTCAGTTGTTGTGTATATAATAATCACATTACATCCATAAAGCTGTAACAGATTGTAATTCATCCTTGTTGCCGAAATTATAAACATTAGCTTCTGGCGCAATACGTTTAATTAAACCAGAAAGCACTTTGCCCGTACCTATTTCAACGAAGGTATTAATGCCGCGTTTGTGCATGTTGCTAATCGATTCCGTCCACCGCACTCTTCCAGTAATCTGTGCAACCAAAAGCGGTGCGATTTCTGCAGGGTGATCTACAGTCATAGCTGTCACGTTTGCATACACGTTAACCTTCGGTTGACTCGTATTAACAGTACTTAAAGCTTTCTCCATTACAAGTGCTGCTGGCTCCATAAGTGAGCTATGAAACGGGGCACTCACGGGCAGTAGAAGAGCTCGCTTTGCGCCCTTTTCTTTTGCTTGTTCAATAATCCAAGCAATTGCTTCGGTATGACCGCTCACCACTATTTGCCCTGGGGAATTATCATTAGCAATCTGTGCAACCCAATTTTTATTTGGAACATTACGTAAAAGCTCTTCTACCTGAGCCATTTCAAGTCCAAGATTTGGAACATTACGTAAAAGCTCTTCTACCTGAGCCATTTCAAGTCCAAGAATTGCCGCCATGGCCCCTTGCCCAACTGGCACAGCTTTTTGCATAGCATTGCCGCGTAGTCTTACAAGAACAGCTGCATTCTCTACTGAAAAAGCACCCGCTGCAGTTAATGCTGAATATTCGCCCAAAGAGTGTCCAGCCACAGCACTTGCAAGATTTTGAATCGGTTTCCCAAGTTCTGTTTCTAACACCTTTTGCGCCATCATGCTTGCTGCAAGTAACGCCGGCTGTGTGTTTTCTGTGAATGTTAATTCATCAGTCGGTCCTTCAAACATTATCGTTTTCAAGTCCTGCTTTAGCACATCACAAACGGCATCAAGCACATTTTTAGCAACGGCAAAATTATCATATAAATCCTTCGCCATTCCAATAATTTGGGAACCTTGCCCCGGATATACAAATGCAATAGTCATAATTATTTCTGTTAGTAATGCCTGAGATGAAGCTTAGCATAAACTTTTTTTGGCTGCATATGCCATATATTCTCTTAAAACTTGTGCGCTTGCTCTTTTAAATTCTCACATTCTAAACGCGGGCAATATGTAATATTTTCTGTGAATTTGACACATTTAAAGCTATGTTTAACTGCAAATGTCATTGAAAGTTGCTCTATGAATTATAAAATTACGAATAAAATCTTCGTGCACTTTATTGTTTGCTGTCTATTTTTAAGATGTTTCACTATTTTATATGCGAACGACACCAAGGTTACAGTTGCTTCAGGTGGTATTGTAATTGAAAATAAAGAGCCAGATATTGAAATGGCCTCAGAAAAACTTGAAATTTCTATTAAGAAAATTAAAGTTACCTATGATTTTTTTAATCATGGCCCAACAAAAAAGATTACTATAGGTTTTCCTTTGCCTAACTCACCTTACGATATGAATGATCCGTATCCTTATGCTTCTTGGGATGAAGCACAAATCGCTTTAAGAACACTGTATGGCGATGATTATAAAGCTTCCGTAAGTTTGGCAGAACAGATGAAACATGCTGAAATTATTGATTTTACAGTTTTTATTAATGATAAAATGGTTGAATTCGAGCGTCATTTTCGCGCTTACTGTCCAAACGGAAAAGACATAACAGATACTTTAAGAAAACATCGCATCCCCATTTCTTCAGCATACTTAAGGGGATTTGTTGAACCTGCTCCAATGGATCTGCTTCCTGGTCTTAAAGAAACTCTTAAAGAGTTGGGCCTATTGGATGCAAAAGAGCGTCCTAATTGGTACTTAAAAACAACCTATGTATGGCAACAAGAATTTTTAGCTAATAAAGCTACACACGTTGAGCATTCATACACTCCCTCGTATGGTTTGTATTGGATAGATGTTGAAGCATTTAATGATCGAAAAAATGTAAAAAATCATCGAGATAACTCAATCAACTTAGATGAATGTACGTTTGATTCTCAGTATCTTGAAGAATTTATAGAACAATGGCGACACGATTCAAAGAAGAAAAAATCTAAGTGTAAGCAGCTCTATGAGGTGCGGTATGTTTTAAAAACAGGCGCTAATTGGCGCGATCCAATTGGGAAATTTCATTTGGAAATTCATCCTACTCACTCAAATGATTTAATAATTTTGGATGGTAAATACCCTATGAAACGTCAAAGAAATGGCGTTTACGTGATTAATCTTGAGAATTTTAAGCCAACAGAAGACTTACGAATATGGATTCTTCCGTTTAATGATTTGGAAAATTCAGAACAGCCTACTTTTTCTATACAGAATGTATGGAAAAAGATAAAAAACTTATGGAGATAATTATCCTAAAGGCTAATCTTCGCTTGAACCGGATAATCTACGTGCAAGAAAAGAATTACTTAGCAAAAGCTGAGTAAATCTTGGTGATATTTGCCATATCCAAACTAGCACCACCAACCAAAGCACCGTCAACGTTTGGTATAGCAAAGATCGTTGCTGCATTATCACCATTAACCGAGCCACCATACAACAATGTGGTGTTTGGTAATTTTTCTCTTAACATCAAATGAACCTCTGAAATTTCATCTGTTGTTGGTGTTTTGCCTGTGCCAATTGCCCATACAGGCTCATAGGCTATCCAAAAGCCTGATTTACTTGGTAAACACTCATCTAACTGCCGTTCAAGCACTTCAGTGGTTTGATTCGCCTCGTATTGCTCTAGGGTTTCACCTATACAAATAATCGGCGTAATATTTTCCCCCAAGCACGTCTCAGCTTTTGCACGCACATCACTATTTGTTTCATGAAAGTACTGGCGTCTTTCAGAATGCCCCACTAAACAATATTTTACGCCAAATTCAACGAGCATTGACGCACTGATTTCGCCTGTATAAGCACCTTTAAGTTGCTGATGAATATTTTGTGCGCTCAAAATTAGACCAGATGGTTCTCCTAAATAAACAGATGGAAGACAAACAATAAGTTTTTTGTAGTTTTTAAAGGATTTTTTGTATTCATTCAGAAGGTTTTTTGAACCATTCATCTTCCAATTTGCCACAACCCATTTTTGCATCACATTCTCCTTAATGCTTAATCTTGCCGAACTCGCTGTTTTTCAGTAGTGTTAGTAAGTTGAAATCTATAAATGTTATGTGTATATGCTACAAGTATTTCGTGATCATGCCCACAAATGGTTTGTTAAAATATTGCTTTGGCTCATTGTTCTGAGTTTTGGATTGTGGGGCATCGGCGATATTATCTACAAATTTTTTGCTCACCGCCCTGTTGTAACCGTTGGAAAACATGACATTAGCCGAGAAGAGCTTTCCCATCATCTTCAAAAAGAAAGCGCTCGTATTAATGAAATGACAAAAGGACAAGTTACTGCACAGCAATTGAAAGAGATTGGCATGCATACTTCTGTAATAAACAGACTTGTTAGTCAATTAGTGCTTAGCGATGAACTTGACCGCATGAACTTGGGCGCTTCTGATGAAATTTTAAAAGAACAAATTCAAAAAATGCCCGCTTTTCAAACCGACGGCAGATTCGACGCAAATAAGTTCTTAAGTGTATTACAGCAACAAGGAATGAATGAGCGCGCGTTTCTAAAAGAGGCGCGTTTAAGCATGCAACGTCAGCAATTACTTGCAAGTATAACCATTGGGGTCAATTTACCTGAGTCTTATAAAAATAATTTGGTTGATGCCCTTACTCGCGAAAAAGTTTTTGCTTTTGTAGAAATTGACGCATCTAAAATTAAACTTGATCACTCTGCCACCCACGAGCAACTTGAGAGTTTTTACGAACAATACAAAGATAAATATACTATTCCAGAATTGCGTAGCATTACAGCCCTTGTGCTAGATACTAAAGTGCTCCGCCACATTCTTGGCATTACTGATGAACAAATTCGTCAGTCTTACAATGCACAAAAAGAAAATTTAAAATTCCCCGAAAGACGTAACATTGCTCGGTTAACCTATGCACAAGAAGACAATGCTCAAAAAGCTTTAGCATTGGCTAAAAAAGGCATGTCGTTTGCTAAAATTTTAAAAGAAATACCTGAAGGAGAGCTTGAAGAGCCAGGCCTAGTTGTAAAAGAACAAATTCCTGAATTTGCAGCAAAAGAAATTTTTGCACTTAAATCCGGCGATTGCACGAAAATTATTCCAACCGGGTTTGGGTTCCATATTTTCCAAGTAACAAAAATTGAACATCCACGCACTGCAACATTTGAAGAAGCTAAAAATGAAATAGAATCCATGCTTATTCAAGAACAGAAATCAGGAAAACTTGATGAGATTCGTAGTCAAATTGACGATGCTATCGCTTCAGGACAAACATTGGCTGATGTTGCGGCAAAAATGAAACTAGCTGTACACACTTTCGAAAATATCAATGCAAAAGGTCAAAATCATGAGGGCAAGCCAGTGTTTGCCAAGCCAACGGCTATGCACGCATCAATGCTAGAAAAAGCATTTACAGTTGAGCAAGGTCTAGATAGTGGTTTTGTTGATGTGCCAAGAGAAGGCGCCTTTGTTTTAAGTGTAACAAAAGTAAGCCCAGCACATGCACCAGCTTTTGCAGACATTGCACATAAAGTACAGCACGACTGGGAAGCTGAGCAAAGACTTGAAGCAGCATCTAAGCTTGCTTCATCTATTGCATCAGAAGCGAAGTCATTCACACTTTTGAATGCTTTGGTTAAAAAACACAACTTAATCTTGTCTGCAAACCATACTCTTTCAAGAATTGAACTAAGCAAGCAAGGAAGAAAATCCGCAGATCTTCTTCCTGTTTCACTAGCTCAAAAAGCCTTTATGTTGGCTCCTGAAGCTGCTATTGCTGGGCGTAATGACAAAGGTGGATTCACCGTTGTGATGCTACAAAAATCTGGTGGCTCAAAAGTAACAAAGGAAGATAAACAAAAGTTTTCAGTTAATCTAGATAACATGATTCAAGCTGATATTTCTTCAGCAACTGTTAATGCATTAAAAGAACTGCATAGGATTGAAATCAATCAAGAAATGCTTGCTCAAATGATGGATTAGCATGTTGAAAATTGGTGATTCACTCCCCGCTTTTGCTGTTCCTAATCAGCATGATGTGATTGTTTCATCGGATCAATTAAAAGGTCACTGGGTGGTATTATACTTTTATCCAAAAGATAATACCCCTGGTTGCACCCAAGAATCTTGTGATTTTCGCGATTCTAACGACCGCTTAAAAAAACTAGGCTGCACAGTATTTGGAATTTCCAAAGACTCTTCTAAAAGCCATACTAATTTTATTTCAAAATACAATTTTCCATTTGATCTTTTAAGCGATGCTGATGGAAAGCTCTGTGACGCTTTTGGGGTGTGGGTTAAAAAAAGCATGTATGGCAAAAAATATTTTGGCATTGAACGCTCAACTTTTTTAATTAATCCAACAGGTGAAGTTGTTCACATATGGCGTAAGGTTAGTGTTAAAGGTCATGTAGATGACGTCATCAAAGTGCTAGAAACTAAACTATGAAAACACGTACAGAACATGATTCTATGGGGCCAGTGGAAGTTCCAAATGATGCTTACTGGGGAGCTCAAACTGAGCGCTCTCGGCACAATTTCAAAATTGGCAACCACAAAATGCCTTCCATTTTTATTAAGGCATTTGCTATTTTAAAGCGCTGTGCTGCACAAACTAATTTTTCACTTAAAAAAATAGATGAAAACTTAACAAAAGCTATTGTGCAAGCTTGCGACGAAATTATTGATGAAAAATTTGTCGATCACTTTCCCTTAGTTATTTGGCAAACTGGCTCTGGAACCCAAACAAACATGAACCTTAACGAGGTTATAGCGAACCGTGCAAATGAATTGCTGGGCTCTTCACTAGGCTCAAAACAGCCTGTGCACCCGAATGACCATGTTAACTATGGTCAATCATCGAATGATAGTTTTCCAACGGCTATGCATATTGCCACCGTGCTTGCCATATCAAATGACTTAAAACCAACCCTTAGTAATTTGAAAAATGCATTTCATAAAAAAGCCTGCGAATTTGAAAAATACATAAAAGTCGCCCGCACTCATTTGCAAGATGCTACGCCCATTAAGCTATCTCAAGAATTTTCTGCCTTCGTTATGCAAATTAGTAATAACATTGATCGCCTTGATTGCGTTATGCCACGACTTTTACAACTGGCTCAAGGTGGCACCGCCGTTGGCACCGGCATTAATTGCCCAGAAGGTTTTCCCGCTGCTTTTGCTAAGGCTGTTGCAAGCTACACTAAGCTACCTTTTGTTAGTGCCCCTAATAAATTTGAAGCTTTAGCTTGTCACGACACTCTTGTTGAGGTTTCGGGTGTTTTAAACGTTATCGCTACAAGTTTAATGAAAATTGCTAATGATATTCGTTTTTTGGCTTCTGGACCAAGGTGCGGCCTTGGCGAGCTTCATTTGCCAGAAAATGAACCAGGTTCTTCAATTATGCCTGGAAAAGTTAACCCCACTCAAGCTGAAGCTATGACTATGGTTTGCTGTCAGGTTATGGGAAACCATACAACTGTTACCATTGCTGGCAGTCAAGGGCACTTTCAATTGAATGTTTTTAAACCAGTTATCATCCATAATGTGCTTGAATCAATTGAGCTATTGGCAGATGCTTGCAACAGCTTTTGTCATAATTGCTTGGAAGGTATCACTGTTAATGCACAAAAACTGAAAGATAATATTGATAAATCCTTAATGCTTGTAACCGCTCTGAACCCAATTATTGGCTATGACAATGCAGCTAAGATTGCCAAGAAGGCCTTAGAAGATGATATAACTTTAGCTGATGCGGCCGAACAACTAGGTTTGTTGAGCCATTCAGACTTTGAGAAATATGTAAAACCAGAAGATATGGTTTAAGTATGCGCGAAATCACAGTTGTGGCCTATAACCCTGAATGGCCAAAAATATTTGCCCAAGAAGCCAAAATTTTAAAAGAAATCTTCGGTGATTTAGCCATCAATATTTACCACAAAGGTAGCACATCAGTGCCCAACCTTATGGCAAAACCAATCATCGATATTACCATTGAAGTTGAAGATATTTCTAAGGTCAATCAATTGAATGAATCCTTAGCCGAAATTGGGTATAGCCCATTAGGTGAATGCGGCATGCCACTTAGGCGCTTGTTCGCAAAAGGTGATCCACGCACTCATCACTTGCACGTATGGGACAAAGGACACGATGAAATTGCCAAGGATTTATTATTTCGTGACACTTTAATTCATAATGCAGCAGCGCGTATAGCATACGAAAAATTAAAACAAAAACTTGGCGCGCAACATCGGTTTGAACCTGACCAATACACCATGGGCAAAGATCGGCTAATTAAAGAAATTTTACGCACTGCAAATTACAATGGTTTATCAATGGTATTTGTTTTGCTAGAAAGCGAAAAACAAGCCTACAGAAATTTTATGAATGAAGAACCTATTCAAGATAAAAGCCTTGTCATTTCACAAGGTGTAAATTTCATCGGGGCCATTTCATTAAACGAAAATGGAGCTGTTGATCGTAAAGTTATAACATGTGCCAACGAACAAGCAGAAAAACTTATTGCCCGCTGGCTTGAAACAAGAAATTCGCAGTAGTTTTAATAATTTCTCTTTCACTAGGTATGTATCATCCAGATTTAATTTTTCTAAAAATCCCTCGTCGTGACACACAATAATAAAGCTGCCTGGATATGCATTGAGAAATTCCAACAAATGCTCTTTTGTTGATAAATCTAGGTTGTTGGTGATTTCATCTAATATCAAAAGCTTTTGAGTTTTTGCAGCAATTTGCGCAAGGCTTAATCTTACTTTTTCTCCCCCTGATAGCTGATGAATTTTTGCATGAACCTCTTCATTTTTACGAAATAAAAAATCATTAAGGTGACGGCGCACTTCAGCATGAGTCCATGTCGGAGCTAATTCTGTAATTGTTTCAAGCACTGATTTTTCAGCATCTAGCGTTGCGTAATGTTGATCAAGGTACCCGATATCATTCGGCAGATACCAATCACCGGTTTTTATTATGTTTTGATCGCCCAAAATAGCTTTAATAAACGTTGATTTTCCGCTGCCATTATTTCCCTGAAGTGCAATTCTAGCTTTAGCATCCAGTGAAAAATTTATGTTTTGAACTATAGTCTCGTTATCTTTATAACCAACTGATCCATCACTTATTGAAACTAAAACACGGTCACTTATATCCGCAGCTTTTATAGAAAATTTCGGCGTGATGACTTCAGGTAATCGCAAAGATGATAGTTTTTCAAGCAGATCATCTTTTTCATTGTGAATTGCTTTCCTCTTTTTTCCAGATGTCTCAACAGCACGTCTCGCTTTTTCATCAGAAACAATAGTTGGCCATTTTCTTTCTTGAATTGATTTTTCACCTTTCAAATTGCTTTTTTTAGCGCGCTCTTGTTCTTTCATTAATGCGTTGTGTACATCTTTTTTCTGCCGATCTAGTCGTGCTAATTCACCTTCAATTGATGCGCGCTGAATGTGAACCTCACACATGTAATCATCGTAATTGCCTGTAAAAATATGAACCTTACCGTTATCAATATGCCAAAGTGTATCAATGCAGGTATTTAAAAATTCAACATCATGAGTGACCACAATTAACGTTCCTGCGTATTGTTTCAACATGCGCATTAATGATTTTCGGTTCTTCCCATCAAGATGATTTGTTGGCTCATCAAGTAGCAAAACATTTGGGCTAACACACAGTGCTTGCGTTAACGTCTCATTTAGCCGTTGCCCACCGCTTAAGGTTTCAAATTCATAAATAACTTGCGGAACATACCCAAAAATAACGTCATTAGAAATATAAATTGATCCGCTACTTGGCTCAACTTGATTAAGCAAAGTTTTTAGTAATGTCGATTTTCCACTGCCATTTTGACCAATAATCGCAATGCGATCTCCGTCATGCACATGGGTTGAAAAACCCTCAAAACAAGTTTTGTGGGCAAATGAAATACCAAGCTGATTGATTTGTATTGTCGTCATAAAATTCTCGTTTCAATAATTGAAAAGCGCTAATTGCGCAGTTACTTAATTTTGAAACGAATAATCCATGACACACATTATGAATAATTTAGATAATTTAAATATGTGAATTGAAAGTGATTTTGTCAAGAAAGGTAAAAAAGCTAAAGAGAAAAGTTCTCGCCTAAATACACGCGCCTAACATCAGGATGATTAATAATATGCGCAGGATCACCTTCGGTAAGCACCCGACCTTCCGCAATAATATATGCGCGGTCAACAACGTCTAAGGTTTCACGTACATTATGGTCAGTTATAAGAATGCCAATGTTATGGTTTTTTAAACGCATAATAATATCTTTAACATCTTGTACTGCAATTGGGTCAATACCAGCTAATGGTTCGTCTAGGAATAAGAAATCTGGCTTAATCGCAAGAGAGCGCGCTATTTCAACACGACGTCTTTCACCACCGGAAAGCGCAACAGAAGGGGCTTCTCGTAAATGGGTGATGCCAAATTCATCAAGCAGTTCTTCTAAGCGTTCTTGCTGATGATCAGGATCCATTTCTACACACTCAAGTGCGGCACGAATATTATCTTCAACATTTAGCCCACGGAAAATTGAAGCATCTTGTGGCAAATAGCTAATTCCCATTCGTGCTCGTTTATACATAGGCATATCGGTAATATCGTTTTCATCTAAAAAAATACGACCAGAATCCGCCATAATTAATCCGGTAATAATAGAAAAAGAAGTTGTTTTTCCTGCTCCATTTGGACCAAGCAAGCCAACAGCTTCACCTGTACTAATGCTAAGGTCAATGCCTTTCAACACCATACGTTTTTGAAAGGTTTTCGTTAATTTTTGAGCTCTTAGGGTTCTTATGTTCTTATTCCTTCTTCTTTGGATACACTATGCATGTAACCTGATCTTCCTGACTTGCTTGCATTGTAAAAACATGCGTCGCAATGTCAAGGGTAGCTTCTGTTCCATGCACTTCATTTTTTTCTTGAATAAGCGTTACATCATCCCCTGTGCAAACTGCATGATTAGCATTAAAATCGTGCACACATTGGGTTGCAAGCAGTTTGGTTTCAGCATAATCAATCTCAACCTTTCCTTCGGCTTTAGCTGTTGTTAAGTTGCCTTTATCATCAAATTCAGCATGAAGATTTTCAGCTTTTAAAGTCACCATAGAACCTTTAACAAGGTAAGTCAGTATCACGTTACCATTTGCATCAGCATGTTGATGCGATGTGTCATACTGCATATTATCAGCATTAATTTTAATATCGTTTGCAGGGTCTTTTTTTTGTGGCTCTGCAGCAATGCACACACTTACGGATAAGGCTAATATAAAATATCGTTTCACAACAGTTTGAAAGACGGCGTTCTTTTCATAGTGTACCTGGAAATTTGGGGTTTTCAACTCTATCAATCCAACTGAAATGAAATAGGAATTTCAAACGATGCTTCTTTGCCATTAACATTGAATGTCCACTGCTTCATTGTTTTAAGAAGTTCTTCTTCGAACAGAGCTTTGTCTCCTTTGATGGCTACCACTTTAACATCCTCAACAACTCCTGCAGAGCTTACCAAAAGCTTTACTGAAAAGCTGCCTTCTTTCCCATTTTCTTTGGCATAAGCTGGATATGCCGGTGAGGGATTATAAATAACAATCGGTGCAGAAGCAGCATTTTCAATAGTTGCATGATTAACAACGGAAGATTTATTTGCGCGCGCATTAATAGATGTTTTCTTAAGCGGGACAGAAACCTTTTCATTTGTTCCTTTTGGTGACGTAAGCAACGTTACCGAAAATATTTGCGGTATTTGCTTATCAGTGCATTGAATGTATTGCCCAATAGACAAAGCAAGCAGTCCATGAACACAAACCGAACCTATAAACAAGTAACGCATTTTTACCATGTGATGCTTATCCCTGTGTTAATTTGGAATCCAGGATTTCTGTATCCATGCGGGCTTTCTATTTTTCTGTTTAGTGCATTTTCAACTGCCACAAACCACGTAGCACTCTCTTTAAACTTATATTGAAAATCTCCAAAAAATACTGGGTAGCCACCTCTTTTAATTAGCGAAGACGTTTCCTCAAAATCTGGTTGAGTTTGACTTCCTGTATAACGCCAACCAACACTTGTTGTGATGTCATCTCTTGTATAAAAAACTTGACCATTTGCAGTGACTTTTGGAATATTCATGAGCGTCTTTTTCGGCTTAAAGCTATGCGATTCAGCATACATACACGACAATTGCGTTCCCCAAGAACCAATTTGGTTTTTCCAACCAAGCTCAAACCCCTTTTGGCGAGACCGATTAAGATTAACGTATCTATCGTTTTTGTAATCAATTTGTTGTTTATGATCAGTTCTAAAAACAAGCACGCTAAATGTTCCCACATTCGTTTTTTGAGCAACACCTAAATTACCACCATAAGCCGTTTCATGTTTCAAATTCTTATTGCCATTCTTTTTATCATTCAGCATATATAAATTAGGTAATTGAAATCCTGTACCAATATGAGCTGAAAATTCAGTATCATCATGGGTTTTTAACAAACTTGAACTAAATGCGTAGGCAGAATTGAAATGATTTGCTTTATGAATACGTGCCCAATTTTTCCACTGAATTGTGTCTTGGTTTAAATGAATTCCTTGAGCAAAAGCATATTCATTGTTCTTCTGTAACTTGTCTTCAGTAGGATTTAAAACGCTGCGGTGTTGCTCTACAACTGGTTCAAAAATCAGCGAATCAGATTTTATCTTGGTGCCAATTTTGACTTTTGTGTTTTGCAAAACTCCAGAAGAACCATTTGTTTGATGTGGTGAAAAATCTTGCCTTATAACTTTAGCATGCAAAAATTTCAAATAAGGCTGAAATTTTTCTGCTTTGCTTTCAAGCTCAACGGCATAAAGCTGTAGTGTTCTCTTTGATCTAGAATCATAAGGACTCGCTAAATATATATTGCTTCCTGTGGACCCAGACTTAATAAGACCAACTTGCATAGCAGTTTTTGCGTGATGATTTTCAAACCCGAACTGATTCAAGAAATATTTCTTTTCTGTTTCAGGACTTTTTTCAGTTGGATACTTAGCCTGATACCTTTTTGGTATGGAATTTTTCCCATGAAAATTACTGCTTTCTATGTGTTGTTGAATGGAAAATCCATCGGCCTTTTGGTTCCACCATAAGCGACCAGATTTGGCATAATTTCCCCCACTAAATTTTAATCCGCCATTTTGACCCTCTGGCATAGAAAATGGAATAACATTAACCACACCGCCAATAGCGCCGTTTCCATATTCAGCGCAGTGTATGCCTTTTACAACTTCAACCTTTCCTGTTGAAAGCGGAATAAATGCAGCATCCGTTTCTGTTTCACTAATGCTAAGACTGGACCAAAGCATTTTAGTGTATTTTGAAGCTGACCCTTGAATGCTTATGGTAGTTAGTTGCCCAGGGTTACCATTTGTTGTGGTTGTAACACCTGGCACATTCTTGATTTGTTGCTCTTCAAAACCACTTGTTGCCGAGCCAGATGTTAATGCTTCTATAAACTGCCATTTAGGCATGCATGTCTCTTTTTTTGATCTTACCACAATAGGTGCCAACACTACGGTTGATGCATGCAACGATGCCGCAAAAATAATACATAAAAATAAGCGCAATGAATTGCCTCCACAGGTTCGCACAATATAAGCGCGTCACCCATGGGCTACCCTTCTGATCTCTCCCCGAAATCTAGAAAAAGTGACACTCTTTTTGCCGGTCTCCTGGCTGGTTGTTCATAGCGACATTTTCACCTTCCCAGATTGCTCTAGTGGCACAAAATAAAATGCGCTCCCAACGTACAGTTGCGGGGGCAGCTTCGGATTTTAACCGAATTCCCGAACACAAAAAGTTCTTCAACTTTATATAGAAAAAAAGTGACCGTCAAACGATCACTTTTCGATAAAATTATTCGGTCAGAAAATTAAAAAATTTTCTATAGTTCCGGCTCTTTTCCCCAAGTTTTTGGTAATTTTTTTACTTCTTCTAAAAGAAGTGCAGCAAAATCACTATCAAAAATAAACTGATACAAACTATCATATCTTTTAAAATAATCAGGATTTTGATCACGTATTATATCTTTAAGCACAGCTACATTGCTTAAAACTTCGTCTTCAGGCACTTCATGAGGCTCTCTACCCTTTAAAAGAAAGCTGCGATATACAGATGCATAAAGGCCGCATTCTCCAAAGGCAGTAAGTCTCTGGTGTTTTGTATAATGAGCACGCCATTCGGGTAAAACACCTTTCTCTTCTGAATAATATACAGAATCTATAATGCCTCTAATAGAAATCTCCAAAAAGCTTCCATTATCAAATGGCTCATAAGGATCATAAAAATCCGTAACAACTTGCTCTTCTTCCTTTCGAATTTTTATTGAGACACTGTGGTAATCGTCTGCCACGACAAGAGGTGATCCTTGCCACAAAGTTTCCAGGTATTCTTTGAGATTTTCAAGTTTGATAACTTCATGCTTCAATAATTTGCCAGCTTGAAGTATCGGTCTTTCTTGAACTGAGCAATTTTTCCAATTAACCAAAATATCTTCTGGTGAGGGAACCTGATGTACTAACCAGCCAATTATGATATTCAAATCTTTTTGAAAAGTATTGCAAAATGCTAGAATACCGCTTTGAACTGAAGGATCAGAAATTTTACTTGCAGCCAGTATTGCAGGATGCGATTCATCCAAAGGCATTGCCTCTACTAGTTTAGAAAATTTTTGTTGAGCTATACTCGATGCTTTTTCTGTATTTGTATCTACAGTTGCTGCAATCATCTCTGTTAATGAGACACACAATAGTCCTACAAATAAATTAATTAATTTCATGTTTAAAATTCCTTATTTTGTTTTGAATAACCCTTATATAGTAATTATATTCAAAAAATCAAGGTTTTTTATAAATAATGTGGAGCTCAACAATAATGCCCAGAACCCTCTGCAAAACCCCTGAAGCAAGTTTAATAAATGGGTGAAGGAGATTTA